>JAJZSC010000363.1 GCA_021849995.1 Bacillota bacterium
AAATTAGTCTATCACAAACTCTTCTAATCCTAACTGTTCGATCTGTTCTTTACTTGGTCGGCCCTCTTCATCCCAACCCATTATTTCATAGTATTCTCTTAACATCGGTTCTAAATCAACCTTTTGCCCTTTGGCAGATCCTGTTGGCATCAGTTCTTGTAAAATTCTTTTAGGCAGAGTATCGTCTTTCTTGGAGAAACCTTCCCTAATGTTAAAAAGGCGCTCCATATTAACGATGCGCTGTCCAATTTCAAGGGCCTGTTCAGGATTTATATTCCAGCCTGTAACAGCCTTGATGAAATTCATCTGATCCGTTACACTCATGACAAAACGCATCGATGAACACAATACCAAAGAGTCGACAATTGCCATTTGGGCTTGAGTCTGACGGACAAGTTCAGCTTTGCCCTCATTAACGAATCTCTGGGATCCATCACCCGTAGTCTCTGCTCCCATGGTCGGTGCAAACATGTGGTGACCGCCCTTGGTACAAACTGCATATGATAGACCCATCCCTTTAGCCCCGCGTGGTTCGTAGGTAGCAAATTCCATTCCTTTAACTTGCATAGCTAGATCCGGTGCCCCAAACTTAATGGCAGCAAGCTTTGAACCCTCAGCTAAAATATCTCCAATTCCTTCACGGAAGATAATCTGCTTTAGCACAGAGATTAGGGCCTCACCATTACCAAAAGATAAGTCTATTCCACCGGTATCTTCTTTTGTGATAATTCCTTGCTCAAAACACTCCATCGCCATGGACACTGTAGCACCTGCAGACATGGTATCAATACCATAGATATCACAGATCTCAGTGGCTTTGATTATGACTTCCGGATCTGAAATACCACAGTTGGCACCTAACAGCCCTATCGTTTCAAACTCTGGGCCTTCTATAGCTGTTCCGGCATACTTACCGCTATTGATCCTGCTGACCTTACCACAGGCGATAGGACAGCCATAACAGGAAAGACTACCGGCGAAATAATCCTTTTTGAAACTATCAGCATTAATTTTTTGAGCCTCTTCAAAATAGCCGGTACTAAAGTTTCTGGTACCCCAGTAACCCCACTTGTTAGTACTGTCAACCATTTCAGCCGTTCCTAAACCTCTTCTTATCTTGCTTTTTGGGTTTTCAGCAAAATCTTTATAGGCTTCTTCAACGCATTGTTTTAAGGCTGCGGGATCTGCTGCAGAAATACTAACAGTTCCTCGTACAGCTATAGCTTTAAGATTCTTAGAGCCCATCACCGCTCCGGCTCCACCCCGTCCGAACTCTCTGTGATAATCTGATTGAATACAAGAATAGCGGACGAGTTTTTCACCGGCAGGTCCGATACATGCGATATGAATCTCAGAGTCTTTCACATCTTTTCTGATAGCATCCTCAGTCTCGTGTGAAGTCAGTCCCCAGTACTTTGAGGCATCTCTCAACTCAACTTTATCATTGTCAATCCATAGGAATACAGGTGTATCTGACTTCCCTTCTATAACCAAGACATCATAGCCGGCAAACTTTAGTTCTACCGGAAAGTGCCCTCCACATAACGAATAGGAATAAGTTCCACTTAGTGGCGACTTGAAGCTTACAACTGCTCTGCTCGCCCCTGGGGTTAAGGTTCCGGTTAAAGGTCCAGTTGTAAAAATAAGTTTATTGTCCGGCCCCAGAGGGTCAGTACCTGGTTGAAGCTCTTTAAGCAACATATAGGCTCCAACACCGCGACCACCAATATTTTCTTGAAAAACTCGCTCAGAGGTTGGCTCAGTAAGACATTTTCTTTCGGATAAATTTACACGCAGAGTTTTTCCGGTTAAACCATTTAGTTGCTTCTTATTCACCTTTTACCACCTCCTGGGTTGACCATAATCCTTTACTAGGTTCCTTCTTTTTACCGCGCTCTTCCCTAGGTACATAATCCAAAGCGTATTCGGGACAATGTGCTACACATTGAGGATTACCACCACAAAGGTCACAAATGCGGACTTTGCGATTCACTCTATCGTAGGTGATTGCAGTATAAGGGCAATTTCTGATACATAAGCGGCAGCCAGTACAGGCTACTGAATCTACTAGTATAGCACCGGTAACAGCATCTTTGCTTAAGGCATTAAATTTGCAGCTATTGATACATGGTGTGTCCTCGCATTGATGACACACTAATGGAAGATTTGCATACTCTTCGTGCAAACGTTTAACATGGATTCTGCTCAGAGTCCCTCCAGACTCATCATGTTGCCAGGTGCACCATTGTTCACAAATGCGGCAACCAATACAACGTTCTTTGATTACATCAATGACTTTCATTTTATCCCGGCACTCCTTAAAGTTAATTTTTGTTTTCAATAAAGACTATACATGCTTTTACTATATCTTTAAATGTAAAACTATTGGAATTTATTTTGTAGAATCAATAACCTATTGTTTAGTTAAGTTTCTAAAGAAGAAATTATTAGCTCAGATTATCCAATAGTTCCCGAACCTTACGAACTCTAGCCCCGTCTAATGTACCAAACGGACCTTCCGGCATTCTTAAACCAACTCCCATATGGAACTCCCGGGCGCCAGTAGCCTGAACAATTTCCACCACATTTTCTGGGTTAATGCCTAACCCTGGCATAAAGCTAAATCGTTCGCCTGCTTTCGATTGAAATTTTTTAATCATAGCAGCACCGGCAATTAACGAATCAGCTTGTCCGGAAGTAAGAATCCTTTTAATCGCGGTGAACTTTTGAAGTTGTTCCATTGCCTCCAGAGGATCTGGAGTACTGTCAAATACACGGGTAAAAGTTACGTCCATAGAACCAGCTGTCATGATTAGTTCTTCCATAAGATCGACAGCCACCCAATTGTTTTTGTCAACTACTCCAAATACAACCCCATCCATCCCAGTTTCTTTGGCAACCTGGATATCTCTTTTCATGGAAGCAATTTCAGCGCTGGAATATACAGCATCTCCATGGCGAGGCCTAATTATTGGAAATATTGGTATACGACTGATTTTTCTAGCTAGCTCCATAAAGCCATAGCTAGGAGTTAATGCTCCCTCTGCGAGACCAAAGGCCAGCTCAATCCTGTCTGCTCCATTCTCTTGAGCAATAATAATATCTTCAAGACTAAGGGCTATAACCTCCATTATAATCTTCATCACTCAAACCTTCTCTCCATCTTGTAGTATGATTTTGTCATCTGTAGCCAGACTTTTCATATTTATCCCCCATTTGCACTTAAAAGGTGCTTTGGTTATTAAGTTATACTAAATTAATTTCATCCAAACGCAAGTAGTTAGAGTTCCATTGTCCCAGCAATGGTCTCAACCAAGTTACGAATTCCTTTGTGACCTGCTTTGTTTGTTTATCATAAAACTTCTCAGGTACCTGTTTCTCTTTACCCCCTATCCTCACTAAAGGAATAGCCGAAAATTTCACACTTTCGGGTGGAGTAATATCCAAAATATTAACCATACTGCCCCCTAACCTAGTTACAGCAGCTTTAACACCTGCTCTTCCGATCAGGTATGCTTCTTGCTCATCTATTTCAGATCGCGCCGGGTAGAAGCACCTTTGAGCCATTCCTAAATCCTGAACTCTTGCCCGAAGATTCAGCACCTGGGAAACTTTGGTAGTCAAATAGTTAGCAGCTCCTCCGTATGTATGGCTGCCAGAATTAACCTCCGAAAAGAGAGTGTTCCCTATACAGTTGTTGTTCTTATCCCTAATCCCTTCACCTACTACTACTAGAGCATAACCCTGTTGCTTTACTATTAAGTCTAGATCATTAATGAACTCATCTTCATCGAAGGCTACCTCTGGCAAATAGATTAAATGTGGTGCTCCATTATTATCCGCTTTTGCTAAACCAGCAGCGGCAGCAAGCCAGCCAACATTTCTACCCATTATTTCGAGAATGCGTACTTGTTCGAAAGTTCGCATGGACCAGAGGTCAAGCCCTATGTCCAAGGTTGCTTGAGCGATATACTTAGCAGCACTAGCATAGCCCGGAGTATGATCGATACTCATAATATCGTTATCAACAGTCTTTGGTACTCCTATTACCTGGGTCTCGAGTCCAGTTTCTTGAGCTTTTTCTGCTATGATTTTGGAGGCAAACATAGTGCCGTTTCCGCCAATAAGCAGGAGATAATCCACATGTAGGTCTGCAAGCAGTCTTGGTATTTG
>JAJZSC010000364.1 GCA_021849995.1 Bacillota bacterium
GTTAATACTTAAATCAGTTCATAAATAAAATTTTACGAGCCACTCTTATCAAGAATGGTTCGCCATACTACTATTAATATTTACACATTAATCTTCTAAAAACTCAAAGAACGGTTTGTCCATATCTACCAGAGCGTTGACCATAAGCTCCACTAAACCGCCATAATGTACGTTAAACTTGGCAGTAAGATGATAATACTCAAGAATGTCGCGGATAGTCCCCTTGCAGTTAGAACATGGAGCGCAAACATATTTGGGGATATCAGGATTCTCAATAGTATCTTGGAACGCACCTAGGATCTGATTAAACTTCATACGCGCACTGACCTTATTTCTGAATTCTCCGAAATTCAGGGAATTCATGATGGCAAAGCCACTGCCACCGCCGCAACAATAGTTATCCACCCCATGAGGTGTCATTTCTCTAAACTGCGGACAGATCTGCTTGATCACTTGTCTCTGAGGCTGTACAATTCCCATTTGTCTAACTACGTTGCAGGGGTCGTGCATCGTTACCGGAAAATTATTCTTGCTTGGATCGAACTTAAGTCGGCCTGTTCTAACCATCTCCCATAATAAGGGGAGGCAGCTCTCGACTGGAACTCTATTATCCGCACTTGTCATGCGGTCAGATGTAACTGCTGAAGCTTTGTGGGCATGGCCGCATTCGCCGATGACGATTCTCTTAACCCCAAGATCTTTGGCAGTTTTCATCTGCTGGAGAGCAATCTTTTTAGCCTGAGCATCATCATACCAAATCCCATAGTTCACATTGTCATAACCCATCATGTCGCTGCTCAAGGTCCAGTCTAACCCTGCTGCTTCAAAAAGAATAGCAAAAGCGGCTGGGTTTTCAGGCCAGGCCATAAACTCCCCTGCATTATGAAGCAACAGGATATCGGCACCCTTTTTATCAATTGGAAATTTAATTTTCCTACCAGTCTTTTCTTCAATGTCTTCTTCTAGGAATTCGATAGTATCCATGAAAGCAGCTTTAGTAATACCAGTAGAGGATCCAGTCCTAAGCTGATTTACAGTTCCCTTTTCATGAATAGGGGTAGGAGCAATCCCCATCTCCTGGCTGAAAATCTTTCTGATCTCTTTCGCCATAAATGAATTATCTAGTCCTAAGGGACATGTTTGAGCACAACGTCTGCATAAATTACAACGATAAGCAAGTTCACCCAGTCTGGCAATGGTTTCCCAGTTAACGTCGATATCAGCACCAACAAAAGAACCTAGCAATTTTCCGCCAGTAGTGTGGTATTTTTTATACATCTTCCTCAAAACTTCTGAACGGAAAATCGGTCTGTATAGCTCATTTCCATTAGTAGCTTGAAAAGTGTGACATGCCTCTGAACAAGTATTACATTTAGCACAGTATTCAAACGTAAGCATTAAGGGTTGAAGCATACCATTGTTGGCATCGGAAAAGATTTTCTCTAGTCCAGCTAAGAACTTACGAACGAACTCATCCTCTTCCTCCTGTGTTTTAGGCCTTACCAAAGTGTCTATACCAACATAGCCATCCAAGGAGGTACAGTATTTTTCTTTCCAGGCATCCTTAGGTTGTGTCAGAGGTGGTTCCATACCTTCCTTATCATAAGGAGCCAACAAAGGCATTAGGTTATCAATTTGAATTAGTTGTTCATCTTTTTTTCCCAGATCTCTGGGTCTTAAATCTTTTTGATTTATCATTTTAATTAACACTCCTCTCTTCTATTTGTTTTCTGTAGGTGCTGCTGGAGGATTTATATGAGGAGCTGACCATTTGGTCTGCGGCTTGTAACTTGTCGCCTTTTTGACCTTAGCATCGACATCGTTGCCTGCAAGGTTGGGATCATTTTCCCAAAGGACTTTGTGGAATGAGAAGTATTTGCCGACATAGTGACTCATCTTGCTTAAAGGAATATAAACAAACATAATTGCTAACAAAACGAAATGAACTGTAACCAGAGTACTTGCTTCTACAGGTGTAAATGTTAAAATACCGACTACAATATTTCTTACATTAGAGAACGACAGATCATTGATCCAAGCAAAAATACCAGTAACCAAAGCTGCGTAGATCAGGAGTAGATTGAAATACTCTTGAGGTGTGGTATATTTACTTAAAGTCGTATCAAAAACTCTCCGCAAGAACAAAATACCAGAGCCAAAAGTTGCTAAAATAAGTCCAAGTACTCCAACCAATGAAGTAAGCCCGAATAATACAGAAGCAAATCCGGAACCTTCAGCCCCCGAAATTACAAGAATTGAGCTAATCACTAATAAAACCGTCCATGCTGCTAAAAGATATATGCCCAAGTGAAGAGCATAGGAAATCCACCATAAAGGTCTTTGATTTTCAAACAGCTTTTTGATAAATAACATCTCTTTAAGCATTTCTACCAACTCAGACCCATGAGATGTTTCACGTGGTTTGTTCCACCACTCAAGTTCTTCGAAGTAAGAACCTCCGTGCTTGTGACCTTTTTCCTTAGGTACAGGGTAAAGTTCCAGACGTCCATGTAAAGGCATTCTAGAATACTGATACGCTTTATAAGCGGATAACCCTATAAACGCTAGGATTGAGACATAGGCAAGTATGACAATTAACAAAGCAGGCTACCTCCTTAAGTAGTTAATTTGTTCTTATTATCACTATTAAGTTTACGGAAATTTTAAATTCTTGTAAAATTCCCTTTTCTAATCATGACGATAAGGTATTTAGATTTCGGGGATATTTTGAAAGCTATTTTTGGGTACAAATTTCATTTTAAGCGTAGCTTTTTTATTTGCAAGTTACTCCGGAGATGACCGATGCCGTTCACCATTGCTGCGGCGCTCGAAACAATCCAGTGAATTGTTTCGCCGAAGGATCGAGCTCGGCTGCTTCACTACTGTGTCCGAAACCCTCATGGAATCTGCATGTGAACCTTCGGCACAGCTTTACGTTGCACAGCACTCGCTCGCTTACGCGCCTCCGCAAAATCGGTTCACTGTCATCGGTCAGCTCCTCCGTTTAATCTTCATGCATTTTGGTGGCAAATCTGTGGCATAGGGTCTGACTGGGATAAAAAAGAGGTTGTAATGAAATAAAACTTTTTTGGCAATTTATTACAGATCTATTTCAGCTAATATCATGAAATTTCTAGAGCCTTCCACCAACAATTTATGTGTGAAAGGCTCTTGTTTTTAAGATAGCGCTCCACTATCTTAAAAAAGTTTTAAGTTTCGTTACGTTCCCCGGAATACATTTGATCATTATTAGACAACCTTATAGCTTAACAGTCTCAACAGGCACTGGTCCAGCAACTCCAATGAAGACGAAACGGTCTTTTCCTGTATTACGCATGCCGTGTGTTTGACCAGCTTTAGCTAAAATAGCCATGCCTTTTTTTATATGTATCTCTTGTCCTTCCCCAGCAAAGTAGAGCCCGGACTCTCCTTCTAGACAGATCCACACATCATCAGCATTAGGATGGGCGTGAAGGAATACTTCCTGACCAGGTTCCAGGCACCACATGGCGCCTAATGTCTTATCTGTTTGGTAAACAACCACCTTTTGTGGAGTATTAGTATCAAATTTCGCCAATTCCCCAAGGTTAAAAACTCGATCTTCCATGCTTTCCCTCCTGGTAATATTTATCCATACCTCAATCTATCAAAGTTTTAATCGGTTGGCAAATAGCATATCTTTTAAATCAAATAAATTTTTCAATCGATTCTTTAATATAAAATTTTTCTAAAGGATTAAGGGAAAGATAAAATGGTCTTACTTTAATATGTTACGAAAGGATGATGTATATATGGATAAAAAAATTACTAACAAACCTGAAAACCCCAATGTCAAAACAGTCACTCACCGCCCCGAAGAATTACCAAGTACAGATTCGAGGGACTGGCATGGATTATCGGAAAGTGAGGTCATAAAAGGGAAGAAATAGAAAGATTCTTAACACAAAAGAGACTACGTTGATTCAGCGTAGTCTCTAAATTTGCTTACCTGGCAACGACCTACTTTCCCAGAGGCCTGCGCCTCAAGTATCATTGGCCCTGGATGGTACTCGAACTTTCAAAATGTTCGTAGACACAAAGAGACCACGTCATTCAACGTAGTCCCTAAGTTTGCTTACCTGGCAACGACTTACCTTCCCAGGACCCTGCGGTCCAAGTATTCTCAG
>JAJZSC010000365.1 GCA_021849995.1 Bacillota bacterium
ATCTGGGGATCCTTCATACAGCATTATCGTACTTCCGTTAGCTAAAGGACCATACACTAGATAGCTATGACCTGTAATCCAGCCTATATCAGCCGTACACCAATAAATATCCTCTTCCCTAAGGTCAAAAATCCAATCATGAGTCGTTGAGACCCCTACTAAGTATCCACCAGTTGTATGCACTACTCCCTTGGGCTTGCCTGTTGTGCCACTGGTATAAAGAATAAAAAGCATATCTTCAGCATCCATCGGTTCGGCAGGACAAGTTAAGGATACCTTCTCCATCTCCTCATGGTACCAAATGTCCCTGTTTTCCCTCATAGTCACCTCAGTTGAAGTCCGCTTGACTACGACAACTTTTTCAACAATGTCTGTGTAAGTTAAAGCCATATCTACGTTATCCTTCAAAGGTATGATATTACCCCTTCTATAACTACCATCTGCTGTAATGACTATTTTTGCCTCCGCATCGATAATTCTATCCCGTAAAGCCTCAGCACTGAAGCCTCCAAAAACTACACTATGAGGGGCTCCTATCCTCGCGCACGCCAACATAGCAATTACTGCCTCAGGTATCATAGGCATATAGATCGTGACTCTATCACCTGTTTTTACTCCTTGAGACTTTAGTACATTAGCAAACTTAGAGACTTCCCTATGTAAGTCTTGGTACGTTAAAACTTGTGAATCCCCTTTTTCACCCTCGAAGATAATTGCCGCTTTATTTCGGCGCCATCCGTTAACATGTCTGTCTACACAGTTATAACAAGCATTTAGTTTAGCATTTACAAACCACTTGGCAAAAGGAGGATTCCATTCTTTAACCCTGGTCCATTCTTGAAACCACTCTAACCTCTCTGCCTGTATGGCCCAAAACCTTTCCTGATCTAACCCTTCCTCATATATTTGAGTACTGGTAATCTTGGCTTTAATCTTAAACTCCTCAGAAGGATTGAATACTCTATTTTCTACTAACAGAGCTTCTATTCTGTCTCCCCTCTCGCCACTCATATAACGGCCCTCCAAACTTATTTTTGAGTTATAATATCACAGAGTTTGAAGAATCTTTCAAATTTTCTGACCAAAGGTTTGTAAGAGGGGGTTATTGGTAGTTTATGTGAATCGAGCGGCTAAATTATATTAGATACACAAAAACTCCGCCAGGATAACTGACGGAGGTAAGAGGAATACAAGTTTTACAGATGCTCATAATTCTGAAACGAAGGCAAAAGCCCTAGCTGCACTTATTCCACAGGAAATTTATACTTTCTGACTGGTATAGAAAAGCGAAACAGACAGCGTACGTACCACTGCCTGTTTCAGCCACCTCGTCCACCTATCTCCCAGGAAGGTTCCCCAACCTTCCTTTATTATTTTAAAGCATTTAGTGAAATTAGGCAAGTTGGTTACAGTTATAAACTTGGCCAATCCAGTTATACTACCTAATATTATAAACTTAAGATGTGGAGGTACTTTTTTTAATGAACTCATACAACAAAATTTTTCGTCAACTTGTAAAAGGAGCTTATCAAGGCAAACTACAGGACACTATTGAAGAGATTAAAGAATCCAGCCCACATAATCATAAAAGGTTGGACCTTTTATTAAATCCAGATAATCTTCCACCAGTAATTCATCTTGAAGAATGTCCAACCTGTAAATCACCCGAGCCTTCACCTTGTGAGGTCTCTTGTCTCTTCTCTGCCGTTAAAAGAGATGCATCTGGTCAAGTTATAGTATCACCTGAGGCATGCGTTGGTTGTGCTAGTTGCTTGGAAAGCTGCCACAGTGGACTCTTGGTGGATAGAAAAGATTTTATTCCATTATTTGAAATGCTGTCTTCCCGAAAGTATCCTGTCTATGCTATGATTGCTCCGGCATTTGTTGGCCAGTTTTCTCCTGACGTTACACCTGGTAAACTGAGGGCTGCCTTTAAGCAAATCGGATTTTATGGCATGTTAGAAGTAGCACTTTTCGCAGATATCCTTACATTAAAGGAGGCTCTAGAATTTGATCGATTTATCCTTGAAGATAAAGATTTCATGCTCACTAGCTGCTGTTGTCCAATATGGGTAGCAATGATCAGAAAAATCCATGATAAATTAGTACCGCATGTATCACCTTCTGTATCCCCGATGGTAGCATGCGGACGTTCAATCAAGCATCTTCATCCAGAAGCAAAAACAGTATTTATCGGACCATGCATTGCCAAAAAAGCTGAAGCTAAAGAAAAGGATCTTATCGATGCTGTAGATTTTGTACTCACTTTCGAGGAAACGGCTCTAATCTTTGAGGCAGCTAAGATAGACCCTGTAAAACTTGAAGAAGATGAACGAGATCATTCCTCCCGTACCGGACGAATTTATGCTAGAACTGGAGGAGTAAGTCAGGCTGTCTCAGACACGATCGAAAGACTAAATTCCGATCGCCAAATACCATTGCGGGCTGAACAAGGTAACGGAATTAGAGAGTGTAAGAAATTACTCGAAGAGATACAGAATGGCGAGGTAAGAGCAAATTTCCTTGAAGGAATGGGCTGTCCCGGAGGTTGTGTAGGAGGTCCTAAACGAATCATCGAGGTAGACAAAGGTGCTGAGAATGTAAATAACTACGGAAATCAAGCTATATATATGACTTCCGTGGATAATCCCTTCGTACTAGAGTTATTACAAAGACTTGGTTACCCGACCATAGAATCTTTGTTAGAAAAAGAGGATTCAATGTTTACAAGAGTTTTGTGAACTAAAAATTATTAAACATTACTTATGGCACTGGATGAATTCCATCCACTCAAACGAATAAAAATATAATAAACAATAGAATAGAATAAACTTGTAGTATTTTATAGGCTGTTATATAATTACCTCAATAACTATGAAGGAGACAATGCGCTGACACAGCACTTCAGGGAGTCGGGGTCATAGACTGTAAACCCCGGTAGTAATCTGACAGCGGAAATTCACTCCTGAGTTGCGTTTCTGAAAGCCAGTAGGAAACAGCCGGGTACTCCCGTTAGCGAGTTGATCAGTATTACTGATTAGGATTAAAGTGGTTGCACTATGCAACAATGAGGGTGGTACCGCGAGGTCTGATCTCGTCCCTTAACAGGACGTTATCAGGCTTTTTTTATTTAACAAAGAAAGAGAGGTAACACACATGTACAACATTGGATATCTTGGACCAAAGGGGAGCTTTTCTGAAGAAGCTTTACAGCTGTTTTTAGCTACTAACCCTAAGTACAAAGACTTTATCCATGAGCTAATTCCTTTTAATACAATTCCTAAACTCTTATTCTCTTGTAACCAGAAAGAAGTAGACTTGGCCTTTGTCCCCTTGGAAAACTCTACTGAAGGACAGGTTGGAGTAACAATGGATACCCTGGGACAAACAGATCAGATTTATATTATAGAAGAGTTCGTCCATCCAATTGACCAATGCCTTCTAACACATGAACCTATGTCCTTAACCGAAATAAAAAGAATTTACTCGCATGAACAGGCTTTAGGACAATGTAGAGAATTCATTGAAACAAAATTAAATCATGCTGAACAAATCGTCTGTTTAAGCACTGCCGAAGCGGCACGTAAGATTGCTTCTGTCCGAGAAAATTGGGCAGCCGTAGGTCCACGCCGGGCAGCACAATTGTATAACCTTCATTGTCTGGTTGAAAAGATTCAAGACATGACACTTAATGCAACAAGATTTATCTTAGTTGGTCATGAACTTACTGAAATGACTGGTGACGACAAGACCTCCTTATTGGTTATGACCGAAAATTCCCCCGGCTCCCTGTACAGGATACTTCAAGAATTTGCAATCCGGAATATTAACCTTACCAGAATAGAATCCAGACCTTCGAAACAGAAACTGGGCGAATATGTATTTTTCATAGATGTTGACGGTTATGTATTCTCCGAGCAAATACAAGAAGTATTATGGACCCTAAAGCAAAAACAGGTTTCTGCTAAGCTCCTTGGTTCCTACCCCAAAGCACATTCGGACGAGACAGTATTCTAATGTAAAAATACTTACCGAGTGACCGTTGTAAAACAAAATCCTGGAGACATCCACTCTTTTTCATCGTCTGATGATGCTAAGTCAAGCATGATCGTCTACCCTGAAAGCTAAAATCTGATATGCCAACAAATTAAAAC
>JAJZSC010000366.1 GCA_021849995.1 Bacillota bacterium
GCCTTGGACAGGATTCTTAGGTGACCCTGTTATTCGGAAATATGGGATTAAAATGGTTGACTGGACCATTCCTGGAGTTGCAGTAATACTTGGTCGGGCTAAGGATTCTAAAAGCGCCAAAAAGATTGTAGATAACCTTATGGGCAAAGGGTTTATGCTCTTCCTTTGTGATGAAATCATTGAGCAATTATTAGAGGAAAATGTAAAGATCGGCGAGGAGTATATTGCCTTCCCGTTAGGAAACTTCACCCAGATAGTCCACGCTGTAAACTATGCGTTCCGTGCTGGTTTAGCCTTTGGTGGAATTCCTGCAGGTGAGCGGGAACAGCACAGGGATTATCAGCGCCGCCGTGTTCGGGCCTTTGTCCTGCAGTTAGGTGAACTGGATGATGTCAAAGTGGCAGCCGAAATGGGTGCAATTTTCATGGGTTTCCCGATAATAACGGATCAAGAAATAGGGGAAGACATGCAAATCCCGGATTGGTATATATCAGAACCTGACTATGAGAAGATTGTTCCTCTGGCTCTTGAGGTAAGAGGAATCAAGCTTACGAATATCGAAATTCCGATCCCAGTTAACTTTGGACCGGCTTTCGAAGGAGAGACAATCCGGAAGGGCGACACTTATGTCGAGTTCGGTGGCGGCAGAACCATGGCCTTTGAACTGGTAAGAATGGTAGACGGTGATGGAATTGTAGATGGACAGGTTAAAGTAATAGGCCCTGAGATAGACTCCGTACCTGAAGGAACAAAACTCCCATTAGGAATAATGGTAGATATTTACGGCAGAAAAATGCAAGAAGACTTTGAAGGAGTTCTTGAACGCAGAATTCACTACTTTACAAACTATGGTGAAGGAATTTGGCACGTTGCTCAACGCGATCTTTGCTGGGTGCGAATTTCTAAAGATGCAAGGGCTAAAGGCTTCCTGATTAAACATATCGGAGAATTACTCCTTGCCAAATTTAAACAGGAATTCCCAGCAATCATTGACAGGGTACAAGTTACTTTAATTACTGATCAGGCAGCCGTTGAAGAGAATATTGTAAAAGCTCGTGAACGTTACAGGGCAAGAGATGCCCGACTTAAGAGCCTAACTGACGAGTCTGTTGAAGAGTTTTATTCTTGCCTTCTCTGTCAATCTTTTGCACCGAATCACGTGTGTATCGTAACTCCCGAGCGCGTTGGACTGTGTGGTGCAGTAAGCTGGCTTGACGCAAAAGCAGCTTTTGAAATTACTCCTACCGGACCAAATCAGCCAATTTCCAAAGGCCTGGCTATCGATGAGGAAAAGGGAATGTGGCAGAGCTGCAACGACTATTTAAGGTCTGCCTCAAACTACACGTTGGAAGAAGTTAATCTCTATACTTTAATGGATCGCCCAATGACATCCTGTGGGTGCTTTGAAGCGATTATGGCTATTGTTCCGGAAGTAAACGGTTTAATGATTACTACCAGGGAACATAGTGGCATGACCCCTTGCGGGATGACTTTCTCAACCCTGGCTGGAACTGTTGGCGGCGGTATGCAAACACCGGGCTTTATGGGGATCGGTCGTACCTATCTTACAAGCAGAAAGTTCATTCCAGCAGATGGTGGAATCGCTCGTATAGTATGGATGCCCAAAGAGTTAAAAGAATTCTTACGTGAAGATTTCGTGAGCAGATCAATTGAAGAAGGTTTAGGGGAAGATTTTATTAACAAAATTGCCGATGAAACAGTAGGCACTAGTGTTGATGAAATTATGAATTTCCTCGAAGAGCAGGGACATCCGTGCTTTACCCTTGATCCTTTGTTCTAATTAACGATTAACAAGCAGCAGGGAGCAAGTACGTTGTCATTCTCACTCCCTACTGCTTGTAATTAAATTAAACCTAAACAGAAAGGGGTTATGATATGGGTTTAACAGGATTAGAGATTTACAAGCAACTCCCTAAGAAGAACTGTGGTGAATGCGGTACTCCTACCTGTCTGGCATTCGCGATGGCACTCGCTTCCGGCAAAGGCTCACTTGATAGCTGCCCATATGTAACAGATGAAGCTAGAGAAGCACTAGATTCAGCTTCCGCTCCGCCAATTAAAGCAATTAAATTTGGCAATGGCTCAGTTCTAGGAGATGAGACCGTTCTATTCCGTCATGATAAGACTTTTTACCATCCAACAACCATCCTTATTCAAATTTCTGACACACTGTCTGACGAAGAAATCTTTGCCAAAGTAGACCAAATAAACAATTTAGAGTATGACAGGGTAGGATTACACTATTCTGTTGATGGAATTGCAATTGTCAACAATTCCAACGAGCCAAGCCGTCTAACAGACGTTGTTAAATCCATTAGCGAAAAGACAGATAAATCTATAGTTATACTATCTGAGAACATTGAGGCTTTAGAGGCAAGTGTCCCGCAAGTATCTGAACGCAAACCTCTTATTGGTTTCGCTAACTCCGAGAACTTTGAAAAAGTAGTTGAACTTGCTAAAGAAAACAAAGTTCCGGTAATTCTTAAAGCTGACGGTCTTGACTCTTTAAATGACCTGGTAGAAAAAGCCCAGAAGCTAGGTTATAAAGAATTCGTGCTCGATCCTGGTTCTAGAACACCAAGTCAGACCCTCGCCAACCTTACACATCTCCGTCGTTTGTCGATTAAGAAAAAGTTTCGCCCTTTTGGCTACCCAATTATTGCCTTTACTAGTAAAGAAAATCCTCTTGATGAGATTGCCGAAGCCTCTATTTATGTTGCCAAATATGCCAGTGCTATCGTACTGAAAGCAAGTTCCAAAGCTCAGTTGCTTCCCTTGCTAACTTTTCTCCAAAACTTGTATACAGACCCACAAAAACCAATCCAGGTTGAACCAACTTTACACGCAGTTGGTGAAGTAAATGAGAACTCTCCTGTTTATATTACTACAAACTTCTCATTAACTTATTACAGTGTTGAGGGTGAGGTAGAAGCAAGTAAGATCCCGAGCTATATTCTTCCGATTGACACTGACGGTACCTCTGTCCTTACTGCTTATGCAGCCGGAAAATTCGAGCCTGAGAAAATCGCTGATGCCTTGGCCGCTTGCGGTGTAGCCGATAAAGTAAGTCACAGGAATGTAATAATTCCCGGCTATGTAGCAGTCATCTCCGGAAAACTTCAGGAGAAATCCGAATGGAAAGTAGTCGTCGGTCCCAGGGAATCCAGCGGAATTCTATCTTTCTCTAAAACACTAGCCCTCTAGAAAAGAATCCTAGGCTAGCCTAGCCTAATCAGATCTGATCTAATCTAATAAATCGTAAATCTAAAGCTAAATCAGAAGACCACTATGTACTAGAGTTTCAATGCCCTGCCTGAGAATACTGTAATATCGTAGTGAAGGGGTGGTAGAGTGGCACTTTATACAGTAAAATTCATGCCAGAAAATAGATCCATAGATGTAGAAGCAGGGACTTCTCTACTAAAGGCAGCCTCAATGGCAGGAATCCCTATTAAGTCCGGTTGTGGTGGAAAGGGCAGTTGCGGAGCCTGTAAAGTCTTAGTTATGACGGGAAAGCCTCAAATCACAGGTTTTGGAAGTCTAAGCAGTGAGCTGGTTTCAAAAGGTTGGACATTAGCTTGCAAAACCATTGTGACTGAAGGCTTAACCATTGAGATTCCTCCAGAATCGAGACTGAAAGAACACCAAGTATTGGTAGATGGTTCTAAGAAAGGAATTTTAAGCGAGCACAACAGTACCGTTTTCTCTAACTATTTAATTCAACCGCTGGTTCAGAAAGTTAAGCTGCAATTATCCCCGCCCTCGCTGACTGACAATACTGGAGATTGGACCCGCCTGCACTTAGAGCTAAGGAAGGTCTTTGATAACAAACCAATTGAGATCTCTCTTCCAGTTCTTCAAGACCTCCCTGGAATCTTGAGGGAATCTTCTTGGGATATATCAGTTACACTTGCAGATTTGAAAGACAAGTTAGTTGTTACTCGAGTGGAACCTGATAATAACCTTGATCCGTTTGGATTAGCCATTGACATCGGGACAACCACAGTTGTAGTATCCCTCGTTAATTTAAACACTGGAGAGACAGTTGCAAGTCAAGGGACTTATAACAAACAAGCAAGGTACGGGGACGATGTCATCTCGCGAATTGTCTATGCTAGCGAGAGTCTTAA
>JAJZSC010000367.1 GCA_021849995.1 Bacillota bacterium
CAGCTTACCGAGTGACCGGTGTAAAACAAAATCCTGGAGACATCCACTCATTTTTCATCCTATGCTGGTGCTGCATAGCAACATGAGGGTCTACCCTAGAAATCTTAATTCATCGGCGAAGCCTGCGAGAGGCCTGGAAGTCTGATATGCACACTAAAGACCAGAGGAGTAAACCTCTGGTCTTTGATTTTAGCGATAAACTATTAACGGCGAGCTGCTTGGTAGCAATCGCGGCAATATACTGGCTTATCTCCGGAAGGTTGGAATGGAACCTCAGTTTGCACTCCACAACCAGCACAAACTGCAGGATACATTTGACGTTGAGTACGTCCATATCCACCTTGACTGCGGCCACTGCTCTGTTGCTTACGTGATTGACGGCAAACAGGGCAACGGCTTGGATCATTTTGGAATCCTTTTTCGGCGTAGAATTCTTGCTCACCAGCAGTGAAAACGAATTCCTGACCACAATCACGGCAGACTAGAGTTTTGTCTTGATACATGAAAATTCCTCCTTATTGGGTGTTCCTTGTCCTTTGGATCCTCCACAAAATTTCCACCACCCGAATAAGGATTCGAACATGGATTCCAATTTTGGATAGGCCCAAACCTTAACAAGCACATAATTAGTATATCAAACCAAAACTTGTCACGCAAACAGATTTTTCACTCTAATCTTTCCTCTCAAAGAGCAACCCCACCTCGCTGGACAATTACTTTCAGTTTTTCTAAGCTTATTTTTTGACCTAAAGCAACACTCAGCAATAAGCGTACTTTTTCAGTTGACAAGTCACTTGCAAACCAAGCTCCGCACTTCTCAAGCTCAGCCCCTCCTCCTGGATAACCATAAGCTGGGGCAGTGCGACCAAATAGGCATCGTGAGGTTATTACTACGGGTATTCCCTTTGAAGTAAGGTCCTTAATTACCGGAACTAATTCCGGAGGAACATTTCCCCTGCCAAAAGCTTCAATCACGAGGGCATCGATATCTTCTTTAGCATAGCATCCTAGCATTTCAGGCATCATCCCTGTGTATACCTTACATATCGGTACAGATGCAAGCTTGTTCGGAATATCCAATTTTACTGTAGGTTCAGGTTTACGATGCCATAGCACATCAACATCGATGGTGCCAAGAGCACCAATTTCACCCGAACTAAACGCATCCACATGACTTGTGTGCAGCTTCCGGACATCACGGGCTGCATGAATCGCCTCGTTAAGGGCAATAACTACTCCTCTGCCAATGGCACGCTCATCAAGAGCGATCAACATTGAGTTTTTGAGATTACGAGGACCATCCGAATCCACTTCAGAAGCATCACGTTGAGAGGCAGTTAATATTACAGGACGCTGATCAGAAATAGTTAAGTCCAAAAAATAAGCGGTCTCTTCCAATGTATCTGTACCATGGGTAATGATTACACCCTTAAACTTATTATCCTTAAAACTTGATTTTATCTCAAGTGCCAATAGTCTCATTCGTTCTGGGGACATGTTGCAACTCGCTACATTACTAAAATCCTTTACTACCCACTCAGCTTCCCGCCTAAGTTCTGGCAAACTATTAAGTAAATCATGACCACTTACAGCTGGTACGGCCTTACCTTGCTCATTCTTACGCATTGCTATCGTACCCCCTGTGGCCACCAATAACACCTTAGACAAGCTTACTGCCCCCTCTAACTTTACTCTTACTTTAATTTGCCTTACTTAAAGTTAATTTGAATTAATTGAGTTACTTAACTTAACTTGTAAACTTACTAAAATACAACTTGACTTTGCTTTACCATATCTTACCAAACAAAATTTCTGCAAATTAATAGCCTCTTAACTCATATCTTATGATAAGATCATTCACTTAGGAGGAGGAGATCTATTTGAATTCAACTCGCTGGGTCCAACCAGCTCAACGTTTAGTAAATAAACGCACCTGGATTCTCGGCTACACAGCCGAAGATTATCCCGGGGATGTTCGAGCAGTTGAAAGTCTAAGGAATCAGGGATCTCAAATCGACGTAATCGCTGATTTTGCTTATCGAGTTTTGCCTGACGGTTCTTTGCAAGGAAGAATCAGTGAAGTCACACTAGAAGAGAGCCAGCGACAGGGCATAGCACCACTCATTCTCTTTCACAATTTTAATGGAAGAGTATTTGATACTCAACCGATTCGCTCTATTCTTTCTTCAGGAAATCTTCAACAGACGTTTATCCATAATGTTATTGATTCCCTCCCCCCAAATGTTGCTGGAGTCCATCTAGATTTTGAACAAGTTGAGGCTCAATATAGGGTACCTTATATTACTTTCTTAGAGTCTTTAAAAGCGACCTTACACGAAAGAGGTCTCCTTCTAACTATTGCCGTCCCTGCTAAACGTTCCGAGTGGGAAGCTCCAGGGTATGACTTTGCAGGAATTGGCCGTTTAGGCGATGCAGTAACAATAATGACGTATGACGAACACTATTCTGGTGGAGATCCAGGTCCTATTGCCAGTTTACCTTGGATGACCCAAGCCCTAGACTATGCAATTACACATATACCTAGAAATAAAGTGTTAGTCGGAATACCGGCTTACGGATATGACTGGTCGAACGGTCCTACAACTATGGTACCTATGCGAGACATACCACGGCTAATAGAATCTACTGATGCCCGGGTTCTTTGGTCCGATCCTGCTGTCGAACCCTATCTCTATTATTGGAGGGGTCGGGAACGCCATACCGTTTGGTTTGAAAATGAGCTCTCTAGCAAAATTCGTTTCAGTTTTGTAAAAAACTACAGAATTCGCGGGATTGCTATATGGCGGTTAGGGTACGAAACTACACGTTTTTGGCAAGGTGTAAATAGTAAACTTAAACGTTAGATGTGTGAAAAGGGGGTTCAATTTGAACCTCCTTTGACTTTTAAAAATTATCTTGTTATAGGCAGGACAAACAGGTATGATACAATTAAGTAAGAACCATGGAAAGGAGAGTATTAATTTGTACGAACTTAAAAACCACACAGAAATTGTCGTGCGTCAGGCTCTTCAGGATTATTTAAAACAAACTGCCTTGCCCTGTGCCTGTGAGCACTGCCAGGCAGATATCCTGGCCTTAGCATTGAATAAACTACCAGCAAAATACTATGTATCTCCGAGAGGTGAGATCCTTACTAACTGGGAATCTCAAGCTACTCCTGATCAAGCTAAAGTCATGGCTGAAGTGGTCAGGGCAGCCCAGATAGTAAGTGCAGCGCCTTCTCATCCAATAGACTTAAATAATTAATCTGCATTAAGAATAATTATTATAGCAACAAAAATCATAGCAAATAAACTTAAAACTCTTAAAGGAGTAATCAGTACCGCTTGAACTCTTACCTGGGTAAGTTCTATATCTTGCATAACTTATTCTCCCCCCGTACTTTAGTTTATTTATATTATGAGAAGATAAGCTTGCATGTTATCTTATAATTAAGTATCTAGCAATCTAAACGCCCATCACAATATGTTAAATTCGAAGTTTAAAGAACTAGAGGTATATTCCTCCTGCTAAAAGTGTAACATCACCCCATCGGAAAGAGGTTGGATAAGTGGTATCAGTTGAGAACCTTTTAAAGTTTTCATTATTTCAGTCTTTAGAAGAACAAGAATTAACACCACTAATTCCTTTCTTTAACAAACGCCAATTCAGAAAGGGTCAGATCCTCTTTTTCGAGGGAGAAATTGGGTCTAATGTATATTTTGTTCTTTCTGGTCAGGTAAAGCTCTCTAAGACATTACCCACCGGGGATGAGCAGATACTTGATTGGTGCGGGCCATATCAAAGTTTTGCAGAAGTTGTACTTATTGAATCTGTGTCCTATCCTGCCACTGCAGAAGTTGTAAAAGATAGTACATTACTAATACTTAGCAATGAAAAAATCCCTGATCTATTAAAGAATCACTCAAGTTTAGCCGTCTCCCTTATTAGAACTCTTGGTAAACGTTTGCGCATGGCCCAAGAATTTATAAGAATTTTAACTAGCCGTTCCACTGCAGGTATATTAGCCGCCCTACTATTGAGGTTAGCTCAACCATCCGAAGAACCAGGGCAGCCGATTTTTGTAGACGCGACCCTAACTCATCGGGACTTAGCCTCGATGATAGGTACATCTAGAGAGTGT
>JAJZSC010000368.1 GCA_021849995.1 Bacillota bacterium
CCGATCTCGAATGTCCAATGTTGCCGCAATAGGTGACATAGAACTTATCTTTATTCAAGCCGTACCTGCTGATTAAGATATTTTTCTCTCTAAGAACAGCTACAACTTGATTCTCATCAATCCAATTATATACCATTGATATTTTGTTTTCTGGTGTCCCTCGAACTAGAAGAAGATTTTTGAAATCTCTTGAAATGGTAAGTATATTGGTCTGTTTTTTGTAAATATATCTCTCAACTTTTCGACAGATGCGAATTAGCAAACTACCCTCTTTTGTTTTCCCAGCGTTGACTAAACTATCTGGGAATACATCCTGTAGGTTATAAACTGTCGGCGTTTTCTTTGATAGGAAAGCCCCTGCAACACCGAGAAATGGTGGTGTTGATGATACCAAGTAAACATCGGATTCTATTTGTTTCGCTGTATGATATATTAAATAGGCATTTAGCCCATATCTGAAAGCACGCACAATGAAGTTCTTGCTCTCATCCCTATCCGTTCCTACTCGAATGATACGGATATTTGGTCCTGCTTTTTCGTTGTTACGACATTTATATTCCTTTCGTGTTTCCTCGTCGATTCCTCGTGTTGGTATGCTTGTTACGACAGTTACCTCGGCCCCATATTTTGCAAAGTCCTGGGTCAGATCAGAGAGCAAATGAGTTGCCGCCGTAATCTCCGGATAAAAATATGCAGTTAAAAGTGTTATCTTCATCTATAAACCCCTTATAATTATCTACGAATTCTACTTAAATGGCCAATGATGATAGACCGAACTATAGCTTATGAGTTTGAAACCACAAGAAGTATAAAAGCTGTATGCATACAAATTGTCCAGTTGTGTTCCGACATTTACCTGAAGTATTCCCTTCTGATTAAGAACAGTTTCCATTTTAGAGATGAGTGATTTACCAACACTATTTCCCCTATGATCTTCATTGATCGCTACCAATTCGATCCTAGCTGTTAAAGCAGCTAGGTCCATCGAGAAAAGAAGAAAACCCACGATCTCAGCATGATACTTAGCTATAACAAAATAACGTCCAGGTTTATCAAAAGCGTTTTCTACCCATTGAGCATACAAATTTTCGGCTTTTTTCGAAGGTAACCACGGATCATTAAAAAAACGCGAATATTTAAATGCTTTGCTAGCCGTCTCTTGAATTTGTTTATTTCTTGGATAATTGTCATAAACTTCTGTTACATAGGTTTCTTTAAACGGCATACGCGGTAACTGTTTTACAAACTGAATATTTATATCAGTTTGGAATGCACTAGTTTCAGTAGCAATCCAGAAGTTATTATCCGAACGATTACCTATATTGGTAATCGTAATAAAATCATAAGCTAGCATGAAACGCTTAATTATTTCTTTTTCCTCTCTTGAGACTACATCGTTCAAAAGTACCTTCGCTGAACGCACTCCAAAATACTCTGTATCCCAATCTAATTTGGTAAGTTCAAATGATTCATGGAGGGAAGTATCTTCATTCCTAAGCGTGTCCATTACTACTTACCCCCTCAGGCGGTTTTGTCTCTCTCTTGGTATAGACGCCTTCGTGTATTAGAACGATTCGAATAGTTTTTAATAATATCTTAAGATCAAATAAAAACGTTATATTTTTTACATAATAAACGTCATTCTTCAACCTATCTTTCCATTGACTTTTATTTCTATAATAAGCCTGATTATAGCCACTAATTCCCGGGAGGACCTCAAGTTTCCGAATTTCTTCACCTTCATAATAATTGATATGATCGGGCAAGTCCGGTCTTGGCCCAATAAAGCTCATATCCCCTTTTAACACATTAAAGAGTTGAGGTAGCTCATCGAAACTAAACTTCCTAAATATTCTTCCACAACTAGTCATCCTTGGGTCATTCGCCGAATTGTAGGTTGAACCATCTGAATTCCGAATATCTTGGGCGTTAACTTTCATTGTACGTAATTTGTACATTTTAAAAATATGTCCATTTTTACCAAGCCTGTTGCCTAAGTAAAAAATAGGTCCTTTGTCTTCAAACTTAATAATAATTGCGCAGATTACAATAACGGGGATAATTAACAGCATCAATAGTAATGCAAAAATAATATCAAATAACCTTTTCAAATATTTCCTGTACAAGTACATTGCCTCCTCCTTGAATCGTTCCTATAGATTCTTTCATTCCTCTAATTACATACTCCACTTCCTGATCAGTAAGCAGTGTATGAAGTGGAAGAGTGATTTCATTTTCATACATCTCAAAGGCATTGGGATAATCCTTGACATCAAATCCCAAATTCTTATAAGCGGTATGCATCGGCAATGGCTTATAATGAACATTTGTTGCGATACCCTTTTCAGCCATCTTCTCAATCACACTATTTCTGAAAGCTTCATTTTTTCCCTTCAGCCTTGTTAGGTATAAATGTCCTGACGATGTGGAATCCTCATCGTAATGCTTTATGATATCAATCCCGATGCCATCAAACCCGCGATCGTACTTCTCGATGATCTGTTTTCTTCTTTCTAAAATCCCAGGATATCTCTTGAGTTGCGCTAGCCCAAGAGAAGCCATGATGTCCGTCATGTTACACTTATAAGCCGGCGAGACAATGTCATACTCCCATGCTCCAAGCTTCGTCTTAGCAAGAGCATCCTTAGATTGACCATGAAGAATTAAAAGCATAAATTGCTTGTAAATCTCTTCATCATCAAATCCAGGGATAGGTCTCCAAGTAACAGCCCCACCTTCTGCCGTAGTTAGATTTTTCACAGCATGAAACGAGAAACTTGTAAAGTCCGCCACTTCCCCACTGACTCTACCCTTATAAGTAGCACCCAAAGAATGTGCCGCATCTGCAATTATTACGACCCTTCCTAATGCCTCTTGTAGCTTATTTGAAGGTCTAAACTGTGCTTTCTTTTTATTAACAGCCTTAAGAATCCTATCGTAATCACACATCACCCCAGCTATGTCTACAGGAATGATTGCTTTTGTTTTCTCAGTTATTGCATCAGCAATCGCATCATAGTCAATGTGAAAGGAATCCCTTCCACAATCCACGAGAACGATCTTGGCTCCAACGTGATCAATGACGCTCGCGGAAGCTGTATATGTATAGGCTGAAGTGATGACTTCATCACCTTCACTAACTCCTAAAAGTCTTAATGTCATCTCCATACAAGCTGTTGCAGAATTCATAGTAACCGCTTTATTAGTAAAACAATATTCAGCTATTTTTTTTTCAAACAATTTGGTCTTAGGTCCTGTTGTAATCCACCCTGATTTAAGTGTATCAATCACTTCATCAATTTCTGCCTGAGAAATATCGGGGGGCGAAAATGCAATTTCCATAGTTGTAACTCTTTTCTCTAATATTATTGTTGGTTTTCCTCGGTATCCTCCATTATGACTAGGCTATTTAATCTAACAAAGGACTAGGGTAACCCTACCTCGCAGACGCCCGCTCCATCTCTTTTCCCTTGGGAAGTTGCTGAAACCCCACCACAATCCTTCCCAACTCCTCCACGATCTCTTCTCTCTCTAAATGCGAACCCCGCTCCCTGATCATCTGGACCAATCCCTCAATCCCCGCGACATCCACTTCACTGGGTCTCGCCACGAAAATCCTCTGATGCTTCGTACTCGTTGTCCCTTCCTCTGCAGTAAGAAGCTCCTCGTACAACTTCTCTCCGGGACGTATGCCTGTGAATTCGATCTTGATATCCACACCCACCTCAAACCCTGACAATCTAATCAAATCTTGTGCTAAATCGACAATTTTCACAGGTTTTCCCATGTCAAGGATGAAGACTTCCCCTCCTCGAGCCATAGCACCCGCCTGGATCACGAGTTGGGCTGCCTCGGGTATGGTCATAAAGTAACGAATCATCTCTGGATGAGTCACAGTTACCGGTCCACCCTTGGCAATCTGTTTCTTAAAGGTCGGAATGACACTTCCTCGACTCCCTAAGACATTGCCAAAGCGGACTGCGACGTAGCGGGTCTGGGATCGTCGGTCTAAGCTTTGAATGATCATCTCGGCCACTCGTTTCGTGGCCCCCATTATACTGGTTGGATTAATGGCCTTATCTGTGGAAATAAGCACAAAGGTTTTCACTTGGGTCAAGTCGGAGATTTCTGCAACGTTAT
>JAJZSC010000369.1:0-2469 GCA_021849995.1 Bacillota bacterium
CGAGCTATCTAAGGCTGACTCCCATGCTTTTAATATACGTTCAAACTCTGGCTCTCTACACGTATCCATAACACCAGGTTACCCCTTTTCCCCCTATATACTACCCTTTTCCTCGATCTGAGCAATCAGTTCTATCCGGCGTCCATGCCGCCCACCTGAAAAAGGGGTATTTAAAAACACGTCGACAATTTCGAGCGCCAATCCTGGTCCAGTAACTCTCCCTCCTAAAGCGAGAATATTGGCATTGTTATGCTCCCTGGACATCCTAGCTGAAAAAGTCTCCGTACAAACCGCCGCTCTGATGCCCGGCACCTTATTAGCTGCGATTGAGATGCCAAGGCCTGTACCGCAGACCACAATCCCTAGTTCTGCACGCCCTTTCATAATTGCCTCACCCACGGCAAATCCATACCGGGGATAGTCGACAGAATCAGGGGAATTAGTTCCTAGATCAAGAACCTCAATATTTTGCTCCTCGAGATGTTTCCTTATCTCTTCTTTTAATTCATATCCACCGTGATCTGCTCCAAGCGCTACTTTCAAAACGGACACCTCCTAGATTTTACGCGATATAGACTGCCTTAGGAAATCAGTTCTTCTTTCAAGCTCTTTATCAAGACTTCTAGCTCCTCTGCGCACCTCTGATAAACTTCAGTATCTCCTCCCCAGGGGTCTGAAACATCTTTCCCATGACTGCTCCAATCCCCAAGCCTTTTGATCTTTTGGGCAAATTCCGGATACAAAGCCTTAAGGTGTCGCTCCTGGGCCTTTGTCATGGTAATTACCCAGTCTGCTTCCCTGATTAATTCTTTGTCAACACAACGGGCCCTGTGACTGGTTATATCAATATTCTTAGCGTTAAGAACTTTAATAGTCTCTGGACTGGCTGCAACCCCTTCAAAGGCAGAAGTTCCAGCTGAATAAATCTCCGTATCGGCTGGGAATATCTGCCTCGCCAGACCAACTGCCAATGGACTCCGGCAGGTATTTCCCGTACATACAAACAAAAGTTTTAAGCCCATTGGATTCAACTCCTTAAAACAATAACCGTAATCCAATCAAAACCAAAATTAGCCCGCCGAGCACTCCCGCTTTTTCTCCAAGCCTAGTACCTGCAAAACGGCCTAACAATAAGCCGCTGCCCATCATTAATCCTGCTACAATTCCCATGACAGACACCGTTAACCCTATTTGGCTTTCAACAGTTCCAAGTGAAAATCCGACACTTAATGCATCAAGGCTGACACTGCCTGCCAACACCAAAGCTCCAGTGCCTTGCAGAGATACACCAGAGGGCAAACGATTCTTACCCAAAGCTCTTCGGGCTTCTGATAAAGGATAATACTTCGCTGAAGGCCGATAAACACTATATAACATTCTTCCACCAAGCCAAAAGAGAACTACCGCCCCCAGAACCTTGGCAAACTGCCCTAAATAGGCACCTAAGGTTTGACCCAGTACCAGTCCTACTAATGGCATAAACACATGAAAAACTGCTACTAATAAGGACAACCTGATTATAGTTCTAAGGCCTATACCAGTCAAACCAATTGCCAGGGCAATTGAGAAGGCATCTACACCGAGGGCAACTGCCAGAGCGAGGATTACGGCAAGACTCATCACCTTTCACCCCCAAATACTACCTACTAAACATTTGTATGTCTATGCGGTTATCGTAGTATCCATGACTCGGTTGCCAATAGTATGGGCTTTAGACTTTAATTATCCGTTTACCGGCAGCCTTTTCCAGACGGTTCATTATGGCTAGACCTAAACCTCTATTATTGTTCACACCTTCAGCCAGAATTATATCCATCTGGCGTTCATCACAAAGCCTTAAACCTTCAAAAAGACTACTTGCCACTTCATCCGGTCTGTTCTCAGATCCTAGAACGAACAAAAGGTCTGGAAGCTGTTCATGTAGATAAGGGGCACTTTCCGTAGTGCAAAGTATTCCAATCTTTTTTAATCTATGATGGGCTTTTTTTATTTCCTCTGACATTCTAGCTAATATATTAGCCCTTTTGCCTGTCATTACTATTAGCTGGCCTTCCGGTGCATAATGCCTGTACTTCATACCCGGTGCTCTAGGCGCCTGGTTCACCAGAGGTTCATCAAGCCTGACTTCCCCCAAGACCTCTTCAAGCTCTTCTCTGGTAATCCCTCCCGGCCGCAATAAAACCGGAACTTCCCCGCTAACATCTAAAACTGTAGATTCCAACCCTACCTCACACTGACCTGCATCCAGGATGAGAGGAATTTTACCCCGTAAATCTCTCCAGACATGTGAACCTACTGTAGGACTGGGTTTCCCGGATAAGTTCGCACTAGGAGCTGCAAGGGGTCTTCCAGTATACGCTATGAGCTCTAAAGCAACAGGGTGCTTCGGCATTCTAATAGCTATTGTGTCTAAACCTGCTGTAACTATATCCGGAACTATGTCTGACTTTGGCAATACCAGGGTTAATG
>JAJZSC010000369.1:2479-3542 GCA_021849995.1 Bacillota bacterium
GGTTAATGGTCCCGGCCAAAACCTTCTGGCACAGATTTCGGCCTGAGGAGTCCAGGTCCTTACCAAGGAATCGGCCATCTCTTTACTTACAACGTGAGCAATAAGCGGATTATCTTGAGGACGGCCTTTAACCTTAAAAATTTGGGCGCACGCATCAGGGTTTAAAGCATCAGCACCGAGCCCATATACTGTTTCAGTAGGAAACGCCACGAGTTCCCCAGAACGCAGGACCTCTGCTGCTTCGTTAAGCATGCGAGTATCTGGGTTTTGTACGTCTATAAATAACCTTCTAGTATTCATTCCATCACCTCGCAAGAATTACCCTGTCCCGTCCGCCAAGGTCTGTAAACACCTCAGTTTCCATACCTCGACTTTCAAATAATGACCTGACAGCTTTTGCCTGCTGCCAGCCTATTTCCATCAAAATAACCCCCCCAGGATTTAAGAGAGCTGGGGCATCATTTGCCAACCGGCGATAAAAATCCAAGCCGTCTTTACCACCGAGCAATGCGATAGATGGCTCAAAAAATATTTCAGGTTCACACTGCTTGTATTCTTTCTCCGAAACATAAGGGGGATTGGTTATTATCCAATCCCAACTTCCGTTCTTAATTGGATCAATAAAATCCCCTTGGTGCCACTCGATCTTAACTCCAATCTTTAAAGCATTAAGTTTGGCAACCTCCAAGGCCGAGTTAGAAATGTCTGTCCCGACAACATAAGTTCCTGGGCAAAAGTAGGCGGCAGATATCGCCAAAGCTCCGCTCCCGGTGCACAGGTCAGCTATAGAATCACCCTTTGTTGCTCCTTGAGCAAGAAGGACTTCAATCAGTACTTCACTGTCACTTCTAGGAATAAGGACATCCTTACTGACGAAAAACCTTAACCCCATAAACTCTTGCTGCTCCAGAATATATTGTAAAGGCTCACGACATTCACGTCTTGAAAGGTAGTGATCAAACGATTTAAGCTCATTGGAAGTCAAAATTCGCTCACGTTCAAGATAAAGTTGGTGGCGCTTAAGCCCTAATACCGCACTCAACAGCATATCTGCTTCATAACG
>JAJZSC010000369.1:3552-4109 GCA_021849995.1 Bacillota bacterium
TAACGGGTATTTAGAATTCGTACAGCACTGAGTCTTGGTTCTCCATAAACTAGTGCTTCAATCAGGTTCATTCTACTTCCGCCTTTAAACGTTCAGCCTGATCAGAAGTTATCAAGGCTCCAATAATCTCATCCAAATCACCTAGGAGAATAGTATCTAGCCTGTGCAGAGTCAACCCGATACGATGATCCGTTACTCTCCCTTGCGGGAAATTATAGGTACGAATCCGTTCACTCCGGTCACCGGTACCCACTTGACTTCTCCGCTCAGATGCCAACTCTCCTAAAGCTTCTTCCTGGGCCCTTTCCAATATACGTGCCCGTAAGACACGAAGAGCCTTTTCTTTGTTTTTCAACTGAGATTTTTCATCCTGGCAAGATACTACTGTACCTGTAGGAATATGCGTGATTCGAACAGCGGACTGAGTAGTATTTACCGACTGTCCCCCTGGACCGCTAGAACAGAAAATATCAATTCTCAAATCGTTAGGATTAATATCAACTTCCACTTCCTCAGCTTCCGGAAGAACAGCCACTGTAGTAGTAGAGGTATGAATC
>JAJZSC010000370.1 GCA_021849995.1 Bacillota bacterium
TTCTTTCCCGGCAAAACGGGCGGCCCAACTTTGTATACCCTTGTCCGCAAGGTGCTCGCGTTCATTTGGTGTAAACAGCCTTTCCAGAATCTTCGGTTGGCGCTTTGTGGCTTTGTCAAACCGCTCTATCTCTATAATATCAATTCCGGGATACACGTAACAGTCCTCCAACAAATTTACTATTACCATCTAAATCGACAAGCCGCATTTAACCTTTCAATGTCCTTCCTCAATCGTAAACGACAAGGGAAGGGTCATCCGTACCGACGTTCCGGCTCCTGCAGTGCTTTCTATTACCAATCCGTATTCCTTACCGTACATAACCCGAATTCTCTCATGCACATTTGCCATACCAACTCCATTGCCCGAACCTACCCCGGGTAAAAGTACGTCTTTTAACCGTTCCGTAGGTATTCCCATTCCATCGTCCTTAACTTCTACGTGCAACTCAGAATTTTTTTCTTCTACCCTAATATTTATAATACCATTACCTATTTTAGGTGTAATTCCATGTTTAACCGCATTTTCTACTAACGGCTGAATACTTAGTCTGGGGATAGCAGCATGCATTAAAGTCTGAGGAATTTCTTGCTTAACTTGAAGCTTCCTTCCAAAGCGAGCTTTTTCTAATATAAGATAAGTATGTACAAATTTTAACTCCTCTTGTAAGGGAATCACCGCTCCCTTTGACTTCAATGTTTTTCGGAAAAACTCAGCCAAGTGAATGAGTAATCGCCTGGCCCTGTTTGGATTGGATCTGCTTGTTGCCACAATAGTATTTAAAACATTAAAGAAAAAATGAGGGTTAATTTGGGCTTGTAAAGCATCAAGCTGGGCCTCTGCCGCAAGCTTAGCCTGGTGGTCAAGCTCAGCAAGTTCAATTTGCATTCCTAACAATTGGCCCATACCAATACCTAATCTGATTAAATCTGGTGAAAGCTTTCCATTTCTGGTCTCATATAACTTCATCGTGCCAACAACTTTACCCTGGCAAAGAAGTGGTACTATGATCGCCTCTGCTAATGGGCAATCGCAGATACTTTCACGCGGACAGTTTAATTCTTTTTGAGTCCTAACAATTTTATGCTGACCAGTAAGAATTACCTCGCGTGTAGCCGCCGTAAGAATCTTATCCCCAGGATGATGCTGGTCGCAACCAGCTCCTAGATAGGCAAGCTGTTTTTCGCAGTCAGTAATGGAGACTGCTGCAACCTGACCGATTTCTTTTATTATCTTCGCGATAGACTCCGCATTCTGCTCATTCAACCCTCCTCTTAATAATGGAAGTGTTTCATGAGCGATCTTAACACTTAAATCTACGTTTCGAGTCCCCTGGCCTTCATTAACAGCCTTCTTTTGCACTTCTAGCCGCCACAATAAATAACCAGTGTTCAGGACTAAAAACAATAAAATCAAACCTACACTGCCGGCAGCCAATGAAATTACTGACTCTACAACTAATAAAATGATAAATCTTAATACCATAACTACATCCCTCTCGATGTTATAGCATTTAAGTTCGACAAGGGATGAGGAAGTTCCTGTATCAAGTGAGAAATACCGTCTCAGGAATTAAGGTCTATATCTAAAGCATAATGTAGTTTCTCCCGGCCTTCCGCCGGTCCAACCACAAGCAGGACATCTCCGGCTTCTAACACCAAGCTTGCTCCCGGGGAAAATTGTTCCACTCCCTCTCTGACAACTGCAACCACTGTTGTCCCGGTAAGTTCCCTGATTTTTAAGTCCTTTAATGTTTTTCCAACCGCTGAAGAATTTCCAGTAATTTCTAATTCCTCTACATCCATCCAGCGAGACATTATTCTATCTGCATAAGTCATTAGTTTCGTTAAATGACCGTCTATTTGTAGATCGATTTGGCGCCTCTTATCCATTAATTGCTTAAGTTCCTCTAAAAAAACCTGTATCTCACCTTTTTGGTTTACAGACCTTAAGAATTTTTCAGCCATGACCTTAGAAGTTACAATAATACCTACACCCTGACTTACCATAACCACTCCAGCATTTTGAAGGATGGCGATGGCCCGGCGGATTGTCTCCGGTGATACATTATAGCGCCCTGCCAAAGTGGACCTGCCATGGATTTTTTCTCCCTCTCGATATTCTCCCATCATGATTGAATGTGCGATGTCCAAAGCAATTTCCTGATATCGAGCCTGTTCCATTTCTTATTAACTCACTCCCTAAAATTTTTGCTCAGCTTGAAGTCACTCACAAGAGTTTGAAGTACTTCAGAGTAATAACAAGACATTATTACCTTAGAATTCTGCATTCTAAACTTTTGTTCCTTTTATATTCTTACCTATTAATATTACCAACATTTAACTAAAGAATCCCATTGACTTCTGACAACCCAGATGTTATTATAAGGTTGTTAGTAATAAATGTAAATAGCGGCTTAATTTCCTAAGGGAAAACGGGGGAACCATCTATTGGGGTGTATCGCGAAAGCGTAGAGTATGTTTCAACTCGAACCCGACAGCTAACCTCGTAAGCGTTGAAACACGTTATAGTGATAACGCGTCTTTCGCTTGGGAACCATCAGGTTCCCTTTCGTTATTTATGAGTATTCTAATTTCACTAACTGGAGGGGATAAGATTATTTAAAGGAGGAATATAAAATGGCCGTCGAATTACGCTATCACGCGGATCAACCAAATAAGCAATCTTTAAACCGTGCGGCGGAACTTAGAGAAAAGCTTACTCTTTATCCAGACAACCAGGATCTAATTGCATCGGGCATCAACCTGACCGAAGAGTATAGACTGAGAAGAAGCAATATTCTTGCTTACTTTGATGCTGCACTTGAGGAATGGAATGACTGGCGTTGGCAAATGCGCAACCGTGTTAAAGATGTAAAGACGTTAACCTCACTTCTTCCTTTATCTGCAGAACAACTTCAGGAAATTGACAGGGTTGGGGAGACTTACCGCTGGGCAGTTTCACCATATTACCTCAGCTTATTTGACAGGGCAAATACTAACGACCCTATTCGCCTCCAAGCTCTCCCTAATGTCTTAGAGCTTGTTGACTCCGGTGAGGAGGATCCAATGGGTGAAGCTGATACTTCTCCTGCACCTTGCATTACCCGCCGGTATCCAGACCGTCTTATAATTAACGTTACTAACATGTGTGCGATGTATTGCCGTCATTGCCAGCGCCGGAGAAACATCGGGGAAACTGATCAACATGAACAAAAGACACGTCTGCAGCAAGCGCTTCAGTATATAAAGCAAAACTCTGAAATCCGCGACGTTCTGGTCACCGGTGGAGATGCCCTGCTTTTAAATGATCAAACCTTAGACTGGTTGTTGGGAGAACTGCACTCTATCCCGCACGTAGAAATTAAGCGAATAGGAACAAGAGTACCCGTTACTTTACCAATGCGCATAACGGATGATTTGTGTAAAATATTATCTAAATATCCTCCCATCTATATTAACACACAGTTTAACCATCCTAAAGAAGTGACAGAAGATGCCAAACTAGCAGCAGATAAACTCATAGCGGCTGGTGTAGTATTAGGAAATCAGGCTGTACTTCTCAAGGGAATAAACGATAGTCCGGAAGTAATGAGAAAGCTCAACCAAGAACTTCTTAAAATAAGGGTAAGACCTTACTATATCTTCCACGCCAAAAACGTAAAGGGAACTTCCCACTTTATTCCCAAAATCCAGACCGGTCTTAAAATTATGGAAAATCTAAGAGGGTATACCTCCGGACTAGCTGTACCAACTTATATTATCAATGCTCCAAAAGGTGGAGGTAAAACTCCGATTTTGCCACAATATCTCGTTTCCCTTGACGAAGAGGAAGCAGTTTTAAGAACATGGGAAGGTAAGATTATCCGCTACCCTAATCACTAATCAGCCCTTCATGTTGGGTTCAGGCGCTGGCAGAGAATGAAAAATGAGTGAATGTCTCCAGGATTTTGATTTACACCGGTCACTCGGTAAGCTGCGCGGACCAAACTAGCGCTCAAATTACTTCGTTCCAACACGAAAGCCTCCAGTGGAGGGTTTCGCCGAAGCCGCCAGCTTAAAGAGACAGCCTAACGGCGAAGGATGAACTGG
>JAJZSC010000371.1 GCA_021849995.1 Bacillota bacterium
ATCCAGATCCCGATAGGGCAAGAAGCAAATTTTCAGGGAGTTATCGATATCATTGAAAAGAAGGCCTATTATTACGAGACTAATGGAAGCGGTAAGTACAATGTAAAGGATGTTCCTGAAGAATTTACTCAAGCAGTGGAATCACTTCGAGAAACGTTGGCAGAAGCAGTAGCGGAAGCGGATGACGAAGTTCTCACCAAGTATCTAGAGGGGGAGTCTTTAGATAATAATGATTTGTCAAAAGCTCTGCGCTCAGCGATCGAGCAAAGTCTCGTAGTTCCAATTCTTTGTGGTTCGGCATTTAAAAATATTGGTACAGCCAACCTTTTGCAGTTTATATCTCAATATTGTCCTGCTCCTAAGGTAACTCCTGAGAAATCAGCCTTGGTATTCAAGATATTGGCCGACCCTTATGTGGGTAAGATGAGTTTCTTCAGAGTGTTTGGCGGCAAATTCCATGCAGACAGCCCGGTATTTAATTCAACCCGTGGAGTTGAGGAAAAAATGGGGCAGCCATTCTTCTTAAGAGGTAAGACACAGGAAAACGTACAAACTGTTATCGCCGGGGACATAGGCGTAGTCGCAAAGTTTCAGGAAGTTGGAATTGGTGACACTTTATGTTCAAAAGATCAGCCTGTAGAGCTGCCTGGAACTGATTTTCCCGTACCCGCTCTGTCTGTTGCGATTGAACCGAAGAGCAAAGGAGACGAAGATAAATTAGGTACAGCTTTGGCAAGGCTAACTGAAGAAGATCCTACAATTAGGGTGGGGAAGAACACCGAAACTAAAGAACTGATTCTTACTGGTTTAGGAGAAATGCACCTGGAGATATTAGTGGAAAAGCTGGCTCGTAAGTTTGGTGTAGGAGTCAATATGAAAGTTCCCAGGGTTCCATATCGTGAGACAATCCGGAAGGCAGTTAAAGTTGAAGGTAAACATAAAAAGCAGTCAGGTGGTCACGGCCAATATGGTCATGTTTGGATCAACCTTGAGCCTCTTGACGGTAAAGACTTCGAGTTTACAGAAGAAGTCTTTGGCGGTGCTGTACCAAAGCAATACTTCCCGGCCGTAGAAAAAGGGGTCAGGGAGGCAATGGCGGATGGTGTTCTTGCGGGTTACCCAGTCACAGATATAAAAGTAACACTATGCGATGGTTCTTATCACAGCGTTGATTCTTCAGAAATGGCCTTTAAGCTTGCCGCAATCCTTGCCTTCAGAAAAGGGGCAGAACTAGCTAAACCTACCTTGTTAGAACCGGTTATGGAAGTTGAAATAAAAGTTCCGGAAGCATTCATGGGAGATGTCATAAGTGATTTGAACGGCAAGCGCGGACGGGTGTTGGGTATGGAAGCTGAGGGGAGATATCAGCTGATTAAAGCTCATGTTCCGCAGTCAGAAATGATGCGTTATGCCATTGACTTAAGATCATTGACACAGGGTCGTGGGTCCTTTAAGATGTCTTTCTTAAGATATGAGGAAGTCCCAAATAAACTAAGTGAGACTATAGTCAGTCAATTAAAAGCTGCGCAAAATAGTTAATATAGGCAAAAGACTCAGTACCAAGGGAGCTGTCTGCAAGAGATAGCCCCTTTTTTTACACCTAGCAGAAAGTATAACTTTCGAGTGGCATAACAGTGCATTTCGGCAGCCGCCTGCGCTAAGGCTTGACGCCAGCCGAGATTTCTTTATGGGAAAGATTTTTCCTGATTGAAGTTAGCAGACCTTAATGGTAGAATATTCATGTTAGTAGATGCTAACATTTAACTATATATACATATATATTGGTTCTAGGCACAACTAGTGTCTCTGTGGAGGAAGATCATGAACGACTTAAGCACTTCGGATAGAATAATAAATGCTTCAATTTTATTATTCTCCCAAAAAGGATACGATGCGGTCACTACCAAGGAGATTGCCCGTAAAGCCGGTGTTTGTGAAATGACTCTTTTTCGCCATTTTGAAAATAAACGTAATCTCTTCGAGAAGGCTTTTGAGAATTATGTTTTTATCCCTAAATTTAAGACCTTGTTTGAAAGTCAGTTGTCAGGCGAGTTGGAAGCAGATCTTTTGAGAATTAGTTGTTGTTACCAAGACACCTTGGCTAAAAACCAACAGTTAATTCTCATGCAATTCAAGAATAATGAGTTAACCTCAGAGGTTGAAGCTCCACTATCTAAGTTTCCTAATGAATTAAAAAAATTACTAATGAAATATTTAGTTGATATGAGGAATAAAGGTTTTGTCAAAGAAAATCCAGAAGTTCTGGCAATAAATTTTTTGGCTTTTAATTTTGGGATATTTATGATGTTTATTGTGAATAAACATTTGACCAAGGATATTGATATTAATACTTTTCTTATGAGTTATGTTAAAAAAGTAGTAAATGCTCAGGCTCAGAATTTTTGATGCCATCATTTGAACTAGACTTGTTTCTTACCCAACGCATGCTCAGTTGAATTTGATAAACCACTAAACATACGGAGGAAGAAAAATGAGAGTTCTTAATGTAGGACTTGATGTAGGTTCTACTACAGTGAAAATGGTGGTTTTGGATAAGGATAATCACCTGGTATATAAAAACTATTTGAGGCACTTTTCTAATATAAAGAGTACCGTTCTTTCAATGCTGGAAGAAGCTAAATCAATTTTGCAAGGGCACCTCTTGACTGTTATGGTAACAGGATCCGGGGGATTCAGTATTTCTCAGAAACTATCGGTACCATTTATTCAAGAAGTTATAGCCTGTGCCAATGCTATAAAAAATGTGATTCCTGACACTGACGCTGCCATAGAGCTAGGTGGGGAGGATGCCAAGATAACCTATTTCGGTGAAGCGGTCGAGCAAAGAATGAATGGAACTTGTGCTGGAGGCACAGGGGCTTTTATTGATCAAATGGCGTCACTCCTGCAAACCGATGCCGCTGGGTTAAATGAATTAGCAAAAGCCCATAAAAATATTTATCCGATCGCCTCACGCTGTGGTGTATTTGCCAAAACAGACATTCAACCACTCTTAAATGAAGGTGCTGCCCAGGAGGATATAGCAGCGTCTGTTCTTCAGGCTGTGGTAAACCAGACAATAACCGCTCTTGCGCAAGGACGGCCTATTACAGGTAATGTGGCCTTTCTGGGAGGACCTCTTCACTTTATGTCAGAGCTCAGACATCGGTTTATTGAGACCCTGAAGTTACAAGATAATAATGTAATCTTTCCAACTGATTCTCAGTATTTTGTGGCTATTGGTGCTGCCCTTTCTTCCCGCGGGGAGGAGCCTGTTTCCTATGAGTGTCTGTACGAAAGAACACCAAGGATTTTTCATCTGAATAGTGGCGAGGGTGAACAACTAGAACCTTTGTTTTCCAGTGAACAGGATTATCTTAACTTTGTTGAACGTCATGCTAAGAATAGAGTGACAAGGGTTGATCTAGAGACCTATTCTGGAAATGCTTATCTAGGAATCGATGCAGGCTCAACTACCACAAAGGTAACCTTGATTGATGAGGAAGGAAGGCTGCTTTATTCCCATTATGGAAGTAATTTGGGGAGTCCTCTAGAGTCGACTCTCCAGGCGCTGAAGGAGTTATATGCTAAGCTAAACGAAGGTACCTGTATTGTTAATTCAGCGGTTACCGGCTACGGCGAGCATCTGATTAAAGCAGCTTTAAAAGTTGATATCGGGGAAATTGAGACAGTTGCTCACTATAAGGCAGCTGATTACTTTCTTCCTGGTGTTGATTTTGTCCTCGACATTGGTGGGCAGGACATGAAGAGTTTAGTAGTTCATGATGGAGTAATTGACTCTATAATGCTTAATGAAGCTTGTTCATCTGGGTGCGGGTCCTTTATCGAGACATTTGCTAATTCTCTTAATATGGATATTAAGGATTTTGCCAGGCTAGGGCTTAAATCTCAAAAACCGGTTGATCTTGGTACCCGCTGTACAGTGTTTATGAACTCAAAGGTCAAACAGGCCCAAAAGGAAGGCGCAGAGGTTAGCGATATCTCTGCAGGTATTTCCGTATCAGTTATTAAAAATGCCCTATTCAAAGTCATACGACTCCGAAGTCCAGA
>JAJZSC010000372.1 GCA_021849995.1 Bacillota bacterium
TATTTTTTCTGCATAAATACTATTGTCGGTAACGTGTTGGATACTGGCAGAGATTTGCTGGATAGCACTAAATGTTTCATCCACGTAGAGCGTTTGTTTTTCAGCTCCTGAAGCGACCTCATTAATTGCAGCAGAGATACTCTCAAATACTTCCCTATTGATGTCAGCAACCACACCCAGTTCTTTAACGGATGAAGTTAATTGCTGCCCTGACTCAGCAGTTTTCAAGACGAAATGACGCAAATTAGTTAGCATGACGTCGAATGCATTCGCCAGTTCCCCTACTTCATCCCTTGAATTTAAAGACAAATTTTCGATTTTCAAATTTCCTCTCGAGATTTCCTGGACATGATTCAAGATATTTTGCATGGGCTTGGCAATCATGCGAGCCAGCAAGATACCCAGTAATATTGCTAGAACCACAGCAATGACAGGAAGAACAAACAAAAAAGTGGTGGTTTTATGAAATTGATTATTTGTCTCAACTTTATTCAGCTCAGCCTCTTTCGAATTAAACTCAACCAAGGCTGTCAAGATAATTTTTATTACATCAAAGTCTATTAAGGCCCCATAGGCATAATGATTATAAGCTTGCAGCTTATCTCCAGCTTCATAGAGTAAAACAGCCTCTTGTCTTTTGGCTCGATATTCTTTGACTGTTTCCACGAGCTTAGTCAGTTTCTCTTGTTCAAAATCTTGACTGGCTAACCCTTGAAAGTTAATAACTGCTTCATCAAATTGAGCATCGAATTTTTTCGTTTCATTAATGATTTGCTGTTCCCTAATCTTATCTATTGGGGCAGCCACAAGCTCAAGTGTTAGTGCTTGATTGGCTTTAATACTTTCATTCGCCGTATTCAGATATTGGATTGATAAGAATGTCTGCTCATAAAGCTGATTTATTGTATTATTGGCTTTTTGGTAATAGTAGTAGCCTGTAAACCCAATTATCCCCATAAAAAGGGCTAAGAAAAGAACTAACAAGTTGATTTTATATACCATTTTCCAGTCTTTAAATTTGATGCTGGGAAAAGGTTCTTCAAACCCAGCTTTTTTAAACCTAACTAATTCTTTGATTATAGCTTTAATTTGATCACTAATTTTTAATAGTCCAGTTAAATTTCTTATGTTGGATAACTTAACAAAATCTTTCTTGAAATTGGGTAATTTTAAAAAAGCTTTTATTATTTGTTTTGACCAGAAGCGCATTTTTCTTCTCCTTATTTTTCTCTTCCTATTTTTGATCAATATAAAATTTCTACATTTTTAATATGATTACCTGTAATAATTTGTAATGATTTCGTTAAGCTTTTGTAAAATTTATGTATTGTAGTGTACCCCAAAACTTATCTGATACATTGCGAAAGGCTGCTAACATTAACAAATGTTAGCAGCCTTTAAATAATCTTAGGGTACAATTAGGAGTTTAGGTCATTTCTATCAGCTGTGGCGATGTAAAGTACACTCTCACCCAAATTTGTAGCGTGATCGGCAATACGTTCAATATATCGACCAACAAAAGCAAGGTACATTCCTTGATTAATCATTTGCGGGTTACTACCCATAAGTTCAAATAAATCCCTGACAACACGGTTATATAAATGATCTACCTCATCATCCAGAGAAGCAAGTTCTCGCGCCCGGACTATGTCTTCTCTTATATAAGACTCCAAGCCTTGCCTGGTCATCCGGACAGTCAAATCGGCCATTTTAGGGATGTCCACAAGGGGTTTCATTAACGGCCCGTCAATTCGCTGAACAACCTTAGCAATGTCCACTGCCAGGTCAGACATTCTTTCCAAATCAGTAGATATTTTCATCGCCGCAATGATTTTGCGCAAGTCCTTTGCTACCGGCTGTTGTGTTGCAATTAGCCTGACACATTCATCATCAACTTTACGTTCTAATTCGTTAACTATTTTATCTTCCTGAATCCAATAAGCCGCCTTTTCCCGATCCAGACTTCTCAGGCAGTCCATAGATCCAATGAAAATACGTTCAACTTCTTGCCCCATCTTATTTAGCAATTTAACAATAGCATGTTGTTTTTCATCCAATGGGTGACGCATCTATATACCCCCTCTAATCAGCCAAAGCGTCCCGTGATGTAATCCTCAGTCCTTTTATCCATGGGATTTGTAAATATTTCAGAAGTTGGACCGTACTCTATTAGTTCTCCATTGAGGAAAAATGCTGTAGTATCGGCAATACGTGCCGCTTGTTGCATATTATGTGTAACTATAACAATGGTGTATTCCTTTTTGAGTTCCATAATTAATTCTTCAATCCTAAGTGTTGCAATCGGGTCTAGAGCAGACGCCGGTTCATCCATTAGTAATACTGAAGGTTCTACAGCCAGAGCCCTAGCGATGCAGAGCCGTTGTTGCTGTCCTCCGGACAGGCTCATGCCGGAATAGTTTAGCCGCCCGCTAACCTCGTCCCAAAGAGCTGCCATCTTGAGGCTTTTTTCGGCTGTAGACATAAGTTTTTCTTTATTTCTTACACCTGTAAGTCTTAAGCCGGCAACCACATTCTCGTAAATGCTCATCGAAGGAAACGGATTAGGTTTCTGAAAAACCATACCAACAGTTTTCCTGAGCTGAACAGGATCCTGATCATAGATATTCTGTCCTTCAAGCAGTATTTCCCCGCTAACTCTTGCTCCGGGCAATGTGTCGTGCATCCTGTTTAAACAACGTACGAAAGTAGATTTCCCGCAGCCTGAAGGTCCGATTATGGCTGTGACTTGGTTTGCCGGAATTTCGATATTTATAGATTTAAGAGTTCTTTCTGCTCCAGGACCATACCAAGCCTCAAGATTTTTTACTGTTATTCTTTGTCCCACGGTGCTACCCCCTAACCTTTTCGAGTTCGGAATATAAGTCTTGCTGATATGGTCAAAACCATCACTAATAATATAAGAACTAACGAGCCTGCCCACGCTTGCCGATGCCAGTCTTCGTATGGTGATATCGCATATTGATATATTTGTAAAGGCAAAGCAGCAATAGGCTCATTTAATGATTTAGCCCAATAATTATTTCCAAAGGCAGTGAATAACAAAGGCGCTGTTTCTCCTGACACTCTTGCTACGCCAAGCATCGCACCAGTCAATATCCCTTTAGCCGCTGTGGGGAGCACCACGTTTATAATAGCCCTCCACTTCGGAATACCTAAAGCATAGGCAGCCTCCCTGATTGTATGGGGTACAAGTTTCAGCATCTCCTCAGTGGATCTAATTACAAGTGGAACCATGATGATCGCCAAAGCTATCCCCCCTGAGATCGCTGAGAATTGCTTGGTTCTTAAGATTATCGTTGTATAAACTACAATACCGATAATAATTGAAGGAATACCTGTCAAAACATCAGTAGTGAAACGAACAGCCGTACTAAGCCAACTTGTACGGTCATATTCAGTTAAATAGATTGCGGCGAGTATTCCGACTGGAATACCTATTATACTAGCTATAGTAATTATTATCAACGTTCCGACTATGGCATTCGCCATACCTCCACCAACCACACCAAGAGGCTTGGGCAAGTTAGTGAAGAAATCAAAGTCCAGGGCTCCAATCCCGTTCAGGACTACATACCCTAGAACTCCAAATAACGGAACCAATGCCAAGATTGTTGAAATCACAAATAAGCTCATCATAACCGTATTTTTAACTTTTCTAGACTTATTAATCATACCAAATGCCCTCCTTTTGGTCCTTTTGCCACTGACCATACCAATAAGCGTGCAAGAGCATTAAGTATGAGCGTAATCCCGAAGAGCACCAGTCCAATCTCTACCAGCGCACTTACATATAGATCATAAGTAGCCTCCGTGAACTCATTGGCAATAACGCTTGCCATAGAATGAGCCGGAGCAAAGAGGGATAACTTAATATCCGGCCGGTTGCCGATTAGCATAGTAACAGCCATAGTCTCTCCTAGAGCCCTCCCCAGGCCCAGAATAATGGCACCAAGAATTCCAGATTTCCCATAAGTTAAAACTGCAATTCGGATCATTTCCCACTTGGTAGCTCCCAAAGCGAGTGCTGCTTCCCGCTGGGTTACCGGGAC
>JAJZSC010000373.1 GCA_021849995.1 Bacillota bacterium
GTGGTGGGAAGGTGTTGGGAGTGGCAGGAGGAGTTGGAGCAATACTTTGTTTATTAGATCCACTTCTTAATAAGGATTTTCTAACTGTCACTGGTGAAAATATTAGTAATTTCTTCAGTGAGGTTAAAGATTGGGAGTCTGTTAGACCACTGGATAACCCACTGCAGCCACAAGGTGGAATTATTATTTTAAAAGGAAACCTTGCTCCAGATGGTGCAGTAATTAAAGTCAGCGGCATTAAAGATGCCCCCACCAGGCAAGTTGGAACAGCCAAAACATTTGAGTCAGAGGAAGACTTAATGTACCACATTATGAACAAGGAAATTAAACCCGGAGATGTCTTAGTTATACGTTACGAAGGTCCGCAGGGTGGACCAGGAATGAGAGAAATGTCGATTCCTGCTGCGATCTTAACGGGCATGGGGCTTGGGGATAGTGTAGCGATGATCACAGATGGGCGCTTCTCGGGAGCAACCAGGGGATTCTGTATTGGACATGTTACTCCTGAGGCACATGTAGGTGGACCGATTGCTGCAGTTCAAGACGGAGACCAAATCGAAATAGATATTCAAAATAAGAAGTTGAATCTTCTGATCAGCGAGCAGGAGATATCTGAAAGACTCCAAAAACTTCCATCCCGCAAGCCGCCAGTTGATAAGGGGTATCTTGGCCTTTACTGCAGGAATGTCGGTCAGGCTGACAAAGGTGCAGTCATAGAATAGTTTATTAAATAGACAAGTATTATGGTATACATGTGCCTAACTAGTAGACCTATAATAATAGTTCATTTATATTAGAGAAATATACACTTATTAAAGTTAATGAAGAAAGGGGAGTAGTGATGGCAAAAGCGTTGCAAATTGATCCTCGTGATAATGTCGCGGTGGTTCTTTCGGATGTACAAGCTGAAGAAGAGGTACTGGTTAATACTGAGTCAGGAGCAGTAAGTTTAAAGTCCCTTAGCAACATCACATTTGGACATAAAATCGCCCTGAAGGATTTTGAGGCTAATGAAGCCATTATAAAATATGGTGAAGAAATCGGAAAAGCCAATGCGGCGATTCAAGCTGGAGAATGGATACATCTACATAATGTCTACTGTGAACGTGGAAGGGACGAAAAGTAATGAAAACCTTTATGGGATATAAAAGGCCTCAGGGTTTGCCAGGGGTTAGAAACTTAGTTGCCATAATTCCGTCGGTATTTTGTGCTAACACTGTAGCCAGGAGGATTTCTGAACAAGTAGCTGGAACCGTGGTATTAAACCATCCCGTGGGTTGCAGTCAAGTAGGTTTAGACCTTGAACTAACAGCAAAAGCCTTAAAAGGGGTAGGCAGACACCCGAATTATTATGGAGTCGTTGTTGTTGGACTTGGATGTGAACGTTTCCGAGCTAAAGAGTTATATGATAGCATTGCTTCGACCGGAAAACGGGTCGAGATGCTGGTTATTCAAGAAGAAGGGGACACTTTAAAATCGATTGAAAAGGGAGTGCGCTTCGCCCAGGCAATGGTCGAAGAGGCCGCTAAGCAACCTAAAGAAGAGTTTCCGATCTCTGAACTCTGTCTGGGTTTAAAATGCGGTGGAACTGATGCTACATCTGGAATCGCTGCTAATCCTACCCTAGGTTGGGCAACTGACCAAATTGTCGCTGCCGGGGGGCGGGGAATCTTTACAGAAGTGACAGAGTTAATCGGTGCAGAACACATCTTGGCTCGCCGGGCAGTAACCCCGGAAGTAGCTCAAGATATCCTTACCTGCATTGGAACTATGGAAGCTAAGCTTAGGACAGGCACTTCACATTCAGAACTTCAGAATCGTTCGGCTCTAATATCCCCTGGAAATGAAGATGGTGGGGTAACAACTGTTTCTGAAAAGGCGCTTGGAGGAATTCATAAAGCGGGAACAAGCCCGATAACCGGTGTACTAGCATATGGTGAACCCGTCGGAAAACCTGGGTTGTACGTATTAGACTGCCCAGGTCATGATGGGGAAGCTGTAACCGGACTTGCTGCATCAGGCTGCCAAATTGTCTGTTTTACTACCGGAAGAGGGACTCCTACTGGATTTCCAGGTATGCCGGTAATTAAATTGACCGGAAATAGTTCTACCTTTAATAAGATGCATTTTAATATCGACTTTAATGCTGGGGCTGTCGTAGAGGGAGCAAGTTTAGCTGAAGTAGGTACTGAATTGCTTGAGAAGATAGTGCAAGTGGCCAACGGTGAACCCACTAAGGCCGAAATTTTGAAGGGAGATGAACTCTTCTGTATCACCCGCAGTTACGGGGGTTAGGTTCTGGCAAGGCTTATGCTTTGAGGAACAGAACAATTTCGAACTGCATGTGAAGGAGAAAATAGATATGAGTGCAATTGACCAACTACTAGATAATATTCCGATACCAAAAATGGTAAGGGTAAAGCAGACTTTTGAAAGAAACCCAGTTGAAAATATAGAGGCCGAATTAGTCAAGAAATTCAAGGCCAAACAAATTGCCTCCCTTATTAAACCAGGTCAAAGAGTAGCCATCGGGGTAGGAAGCCGCGGAATAACAGATCTGCCTCTTATGGTTAAGATAATGGTTCGTGAGATTAAGCAAGCTGGCGGAATTCCATTCATCGTACCAGCGATGGGAAGCCATGGCGGTGCAACAGCCCAAGGGCAAAAAGATATGCTGATCAGAATGGGAATTAAAGAAGATTATGTAGATGCCCCAATCGAATCTACAATGGAAACTGTTCAAATTGGCACAGCTGAAAATGGTCTACCTGTCTACATTGACAAATATGCTTATGAGGCAGATGCCATCGTAGTAATCAATCGGATTAAACCCCACCCAGCTTTTCGGGGTACATATGAAAGTGGGCTTATGAAGATGATTACCATAGGCCTAGGTAAGCAAAAAGGTGCAGATACCTGCCACTTTGAAGGTTTCGGGAAAATGGCAGAAAATATTCCTGCTATCGCAAAAGTTATTCTGGAGAAAACGAATCTTATCTATGCGGTAGGGGTATTGGAAAATGCCTATCACGAAGTATGCAGGATTGAAGTCCTTAAGAACCAAGAAATCGCAGTTGAAGAACCCGCCCTTCAAGAAGAAGCAAAGAGAATCATCCCCAGGTTTCACTTGCAAGAGTTTGAAGTCCTGATCATAGATGAAATTGGCAAAAATATCAGTGGTACTGGCTTTGATAATAATGCAGTCGGTAGATATCACACCCCTTATGCATCAGGCGGTCCTAAGATTGCCAAGATTGCAGCCTTGGATATAACAGAAAAATCGAATGGGAATGCTAACGGACTTGGAATTCTGGACTTTACAACTAGACGGGCCTTTGAAAAGTTCGACATGGAAATGACTTATCCTAATGCCCTAACATCTACTGTTCCAATGAGTGTAAAGATTCCAATGGTCTTAAAAAGTGATAAGCAAGCGATTCAGGCAGCTATTAAGACCTGCAATATACTAGACATTGAGAATGCAAGAATGATCCGTGTAAAGAACACATTGTGTCTTGACGAAATTGAAGTTTCCGAGAGCCTAATTGAAGAAGTAAGGAAAAATAAGTATATGGAAATTGTAAGTGAGCCGTATGAGTTAGAATTTGATGAAAAGGGCAATCTATTTTAGTAATTTAGTATCTAGGATTATGCTATTTGGCACTTGGAAGTGCCAAGTGTATATCAATATTCTGAGAGGGGGATTACCCATTGTTTAAACTGCACGGAGTATATGCGCCAATTCCTACACCCTTTGAAGGAGGCAAAGTTGCCTATGATAAGCTCGAGAAAAATCTTGAGTTTTGGCTTAACACTAACCTCGAAGGCATTGTGGTAATGGGTTCGAATGGTGAATTTGTTCTCTTAAGTTCAGAGGAAAAAGTAGAGCTTATCAAGTTTGTTTGCGAAAAGTGCAAAGGCAAGAAGCCTGTGATTGCAGGAACCGGAGCGGAATCTACGGAAGAGACAATCCGCCTCTCTCAGGCAGCAGCTGAAGCTGGAGCAGATGCCGTACTCGTAGTTACACCCAGCTATTATAAAGGCAGCATGACAGACC
>JAJZSC010000374.1 GCA_021849995.1 Bacillota bacterium
AGGCAGGTCTCCGGGTGTTCGACTCAATCGTCCAATCACGCCTTCCCGACTAAGGTCAGTGGCAAATGTGACGGACTAATCGATTACAGTGGTGTGTCCGCGCCGGAGTCAAACCGGCTTTCCTATTCTCCTAACAAGGCACCTAAAACTTTATACTATTTAATTATTAAAAGCATAGCATATGGTGTAATTATTTGGCAAGTAGTGATTTTGGTATTTTGTTGTTGTTCTGTGCTAATTTCTCTATAATGCAAGTTTTAACTTTAGAAAGATTATAAAGGCATTCCTAAAAATATTGTACTATAACACTATACATTGGATTGAAACCACTATACAATTGTTTAATGAGATAGGATTTTCAGAAGGGCGGTAAAACTATGTCAGGTGTAAAATATGATGATAGGATTAATAATCTCAGACAGTCTCTTTGGGGCCTTAAGGGATTAACTTTGTTTACAGATATAAAAAAGGATCCTGTGGTTCAATCAATGGAAAGATTATTGAATTTAGCTACAACACAAAAAGCTAATATAGAAGAACTATATAGCCATTACCATGAATTTTCGGCTTTGGCCATAAAATATGATTGGCCAAATTACCTTATAGATTTAATTTTAAGTGCGGATAATACTTTTTCACGTCTGGTTAGCATTGAGCCTAAATCACTTGAACTTTATAAAAAACATGTTGCTAGAGATCTGTTTTTGCTTCAGAAATTGTATTTAGTTAAATCAGAAGACTTTAGGTTGGCAGCTAAGAGCTTACTAATGAATAATTTCGAAAACCCAGAAAGAATGGAGTATAACGAAGTAGTTAATCCTGATACCTGGTTAGATTGGGAATTATGCTCTCCTGCTGCTGAAGTATTATCTGCAGGTACTGCTTCCAGTTGGTTAGCAAGGGTAAACATGAGGATAGTTGAGTCATTTGAAAGCAAAGAATGGTCTGGATTGGTAAATGAGCTAACCAACTATTATTCTCAGGTCGGGACAGGTATTTTAGCTTCCTTTGTAGCGTTCAGATGGGATAGCAGATCTCATGTTCTGGTCGGAGTAGCTAACCCTGATCCCATTAAAAAAGAACAATTGATCGGTCAGTCCAGGGAGCAAGAGATAGTACTTGAGAACACTGAACATTTTTTAGCAGGGGCACCTGCAAATAACATGATTCTCTACGGTAATCGGGGAACAGGAAAGTCTTCTTTAGTCAAGTCTTTGCTACATTGTTATGTAAACAGGGGTTTGCGCTTAGTCGAACTAGCAAAATCAGACTTAACGGATTTCCCATTGTTGAGCCGTTCTTTAGGTAAGCAAAATCAAAAGTTTATTATATTTATTGATGACCTGTCTTTTGATGAATCGGATACAGACTATAAAGCTTTAAAAACATTATTGGAAGGTAGCTTAGAAACTAAACCAAGTAATGTTCTTATTTATGCGACTTCAAACCGCAGGCACCTCGTAAGGGAGACCTTTTCAGAGCGCAAGGGAGACGAAGTTCACGTCCGAGATAATATGGAGGAGAAGCTTTCTTTATCAGATCGATTTGGGATTACGGTTACATTTCCGGCACCTGACCAAGAAGGATATCTTAAAATTGTTGAAGGGCTGGCGGAGCAACATAACCTGGACATTGAACGGGCTGAATTGCGTCAAAGAGCGCTGCGCTGGGTAATGATGCACAATGGCCGGTCAGGGCGCACGGCCCGCCAGTTTATCGATCACTTGATGGGCTCACAGCTAAATTTACATGGTGAAGAGGGAGCAGGTATTTAATATCTGTTCCCTTTTTCTCCTAAAACCCATCTGGTTCATTCAATCATATTAACAAATGTTACATATTTGAAATTGGCCTGTTACAGTTGAAACAGAAAAAGGTTACACTTTTTTGATAGATCACTATATATTATTTATACAAACTGACAACTGATTAAACATTTCGAGTTTATAAGACCCAGCATGGCTCAAAGCAAGTCAATTTCTAAAATAATATGTACAAATTATTTTATTAGTATATTGGCACCATTTTTGCATTATGAATAACTGAATAAATTATTTTCATTAATTCCTAAAGTATTGTTAAGTATATTAAAGGGGTGGGGTTATGGCAGAACAAACTAAGCTTGTGAAAGATATGCTTGAAATGTTTGGCCCTGACAGAGTTTTTTCTTCAGATTTAGACCGGTACACCTATACCTATGACAGCTCGTTTTTATCTCAAATAAATGAATATTATCCTGATGTAGTGGTCTGTCCAAAAGGCACAGAGGAAGTCTCTAAAGTCATGCGTTATGCTTACGAGAATGAGATTCCTGTTACTCCACGTGGAGCTGGCACAGGCCAAACCGGCGGAAGTGTAGCAATATGCGGCGGAATAATTCTGGATTTGTCCACGTGGAATGAAGTAGTTGAAATCGATACAGTTAACATGCAAGTTGTTGTCAGACCAGGCGTTGTGCATAATCATCTCAACAATACCCTTTCTTCCTACGGGCTTTTCTTTCCACCAGACCCGGGAAGCTCAAAGATGGCTACCATTGGAGGAATGGTCTCTAACAATGCGAGCGGTTTGAGAGCTGTAAAATTCGGCAACACAAGTCAATACGTCTTAGGACTTGAAGTAGTATTGCCTAATGGTGAAGTTATGAAAACCGGTGGTCTAAAATCTAAAGCACTGAAGAGTGTATCCGGTCTCGATCTTACAAGGCTTTACAATGGTTCGGAAGGTACTTTGGGTGTTATAACTGAGATTCGTATTAAAGTATTACCCAAGCCCCAAGCACGTGGAATCCTGTTGGCATTGTTCCCCAAACTTGAGGATAGCGCTGAAACAGTACTTGAAGTGTTTAAAAACGGACTCATTCCTTCCGGTATTGAGATACTTGATGATGGTGGGATCAAAGCAGCTAACAAATATAAACCTGAACTTAATTTGCCTGAGGTAGAGGCAGCCTTGTTTTTTGAGGTAAACGGAAGTAAACCTGCAGTAGAATACGAGGGACTTCAAATTAAAGAAATTGCTGAAAAACGAGCCTGTCATGTAGAATGGGCAACAGACCCAGACAGAATGGCAAAACTTTGGCAAGGTCGTGCTGTTATAGGTGCAGCTTCAGCAAGGGTAAAAGAGGGTGCTACCAGGATTTTTGCAGGGGAAGACGTTTGCTTCCCAATTGCTAAAGTTCCCTATGCGTTAAGAGCAATTAAAGATATCGGGAAACAATATAACACCCAAGTTGTTATCTATGGGCACATTGGTGATGGAAATATGCATACTGCACCAATCATTGATCCACTTAAGCCTGAAGAGGTAGAAGCATGTCATAAAGTTGCGGATTCCATTCACAGATTGGCACTAGAAGTAGGAGGCTCTACAACAGGTGAACATGGAGTCGGCATTACCCGTACGCCATATATGGAAGAGGAACATGGAAAAGCCTTGGATATCATGAGAATGTAGTAGCTACAAGTTGCCCGACCTGTACAATGCAACTAGCCTATGGTCTTAAACAAAAGGGTGTAGAGGCTAGAGTAGTTCATCCAGTTCAACTATTAGCAGAGACCTATAAAGCATAATTCTATTGGTTTGTAATTAATGCTCATTCCTTAGTATATAAATCCTCAGTTTGCTTTCTTAAGTTTACTGAGGATTTTGTTTTTATTTCTTAACATACTATTAATCACGGCTATGCTATAATCAATGTAGCATAAAACATAACTATTACACTAATGCTACCCGAAAGTTATACTTACAACGACATTAAGCTTAATGGAAAATATAGGGCATAAAACCCTCGTCCTGCCATATTTTGGATTTAGGAATTTTTAGGAGGTGAATATCTATTAAGTCCTGGCTTATTGTTTTTTTCTTAGTAATTATAGTTAACATACCATTTGGTTATTGGAGAGCAGATGTTCGAAAGTTTAGTCCATGGTGGTTTCTGTCAGTTCATTTACCTGTACCACTAGTGGCCGTTCTTAGAATTCAAGCGGGAATTGGTTGGCACTGGGTCACATTTCCAATCTTAATTAGTGCCTATTTTATGGGGCAGCTT
>JAJZSC010000004.1 GCA_021849995.1 Bacillota bacterium
AGCTTGGGGGATATGATCAATATGAAACCTCCGTAAACATAGCGAAGGAAATGGCCAACCAAGGCGTCAATATTTCTAAGGTTGTGATTGCAGCCGGTTGGTTAAGCCCGTCAGATGCTCTTTCTGTTGCTCCCATCGCTGCAGCCCAAGGTATGCCGATCCTGACTACGACCCAAGGACAACTTCCTGCCTCTGTTAAAACCTATCTGGACAGCATTAATGATAAGGTCACAGATTCCTATGTAGTTGGTGGAACGGCAGTAGTATCGGATGCGGTCAAAGGGCAGTTAAAAGGAAACGTAAAAAGATACTCAGGCCTTTCGAAGTATGATACGAACGTCCAAATCCTAAAAGGCTTTGCAAGACAATATAAGAATGACAAAGTGTATGTCGCAAACGGAGAAACCTTAGTTGATGCTCTTGCTGTGGTACCTCTTGCCGCTGCAAGTGGGTCCCCCGTAGTGCTTGTTAATCAACAACCAGACAATGCCACCAAGGATTTTGTGAAGTTAAACGTATCGACAAATGATATGGTTGCAGTAGGCGGTGAGGTTGTTGTTCCTTCTGCAGGAATGAACGCCCTGACTTCAGCTGTTTCATATTCAACAGATGATGAAACGGTCGGTTCGACTGATAAGACTACTCCCGCAGTATTGACAGATAACGTTCTGCTTACAGGAGATAACATCACCTTACAAAATGCGAAGGCCAATTACAGCGTCTATGTTAAGGGAGACAATATCACACTGAACAACCTGACAGTCAGTGGGACAGTCTTTGTTGATCCCGGGGAAAAGGGAACGGCAACCTTAGACGGAGTAACCGCTGCTAACATTGTCATCCTCTCTGGTGCATCAGACAGTATCCACATTAAAAATACGACGGCCGACGTTCTTACGGTTGACAGTGACAGTAATGTTCGGGTTGAGGCCACAGGATCTACAACAATTGGGGACACTGTTGTTCGGTCCTACGCTATTTTAGATGCCAATGGCGGTTCCATGGGGACGGTTACCATTACGAATACCCCTGGACAAGATCCTGTTGTTGAATTAAGAGGAACTTTCACTGAGCCAGTCGTTGTGGAAAGTCAGGTTACCTTAAAAGCTGCAGAAGACGCTGTTGTTCCATCTGTTGTTGTTAACACCGCAAATATAGATCAAAAAGTTACCTTAGAGGGCAGCTTTAAAGCGGTAGAAGTACAATCCCAAGGAAAACTGGATTTAGCAGCGAATACCGTCGTAGAAAGCATGGAGGTCGGCGCCAAAGTTGACATTACTATTCCAAGCAGTTCAAGTATTGGCAACTTAGAGTCGGGTTCAACAGGTACAGTAGTTAGCGGTGGTGGAAAAGTTAACGGTGAGAATACTACGACAACTCCCAGTACACCGCCAGAAACTCCATCAACAGGTGGAAGTAGTGGCGGTGGTGGAAGTGGTGGCAGTGGCGGCAGTGGTAGTACAACGTCTACCAAAATTGTAGAATTCTCTATCTTAGATGGTGCAGATGATGGCATTGCAGACGACACAGTTAATGGAACAAGTGGCTCGGCCGATCTTACTGGATTCGTTGATACTCAAATGGTCGGCGCTATTGATATCACAGCTAGTCCGGCGGATAGTACCCTTAAGCTGACCAGTCTTGTATCCCCGGGTACGGGTACAGTATCCTTTAGCAACAAATCATTCTCATTAAGCAATCCAATTACGATGTCAGACCTTCTTCCAGCGATTAAAAATGGAGATGTCAGCATAGGTACATTAAGAGATTTATTTGGCTCATCTGTTACGTTTCGTGGCACCCTCACAAAATCAGGATATTCTGATAGCAGTGTTAATCTGACGCTCAACTTATCATCAACGGTCACACCGCCAAATAATGAGTGGACTACAATGACAATCAATCAAAGTACCCACGATATTACTGCAACAATAAAGAGCGGCAAAGGGATAACTAAGTTAAGCACTATGGGAATTAATAATCTGCTAGTCAATTCTGCTGCCGGAGTTATTCCTGTATCAGTAAAACCTGACGGTGGTACATGGAATGATCCAACGACCACTACTGGCAAAGCCAAAATTAAAACTGATATTGCAACTCTTGTCGGTACCACCTGGGCTGAGGCAACTTTAGGTCAACTCGTAAATAAGAAGATTTTCTTTGAGGATCAAAACAGTAATGAATGGACCATAAATTTTACCGGCTCTATCTTATAAATACTCCGTTTAGTCTCCCCCTGGAAAATTAGGCGAAAGCAAAGAGCCGACTGCTATGGCGGTCGGCTCTTTAAACAGACGAGTATTATGCAAAGCTCAATTACAAAAGAATCATTTTTTAGCAATTGAAGGAAAAATAAAAACTATCGCGAATATAGTATGTCGGACAAGTTTGCTGGATTGATTTGGAGGTAGCCATGGAAGAAGAAATAGAATTACGACAGTATTGGGAAATGCTAAAAAAGCGTTGGATCATCGTCCTGGTACTGCCGATCATCGCAGCTCTCACCAGCGGGGTCGTTAGTTTCTTTATTATAAAACCCGTATATCAAGCCTCCACTACATTGATCGTGGGAAAGAAAGCTTCGGAGGCAGGTCAAGCAGCCGTACAAATGCTGGACAATAGTGTCCTCCAAGCTAATCTACAGCTTGCTAAAACCTACGCTACCATCGCCCAGAGCCGTACCGTCGAACAAAGTGTCATTAATCACTTGGATTTGACAATGAGTGTTGCAGAGCTGGACAAACTTATCACTATCAACCCCGTAAAGACGACGGAAATTCTAGAAATACAAGTCATGAATACTAACCCCGAACTTGCGACTGACATCGCCAATTCGATGGCAGCTGAGTTTTCCAAAGCGGTCATTGAGATAAAAAAAGTGGACAGTGTCAGTATCGTAGATACTGCAGTCGTTCCCAATAATCCGGTTAAACCCAATAAAATGTTAAATATCTTGATTGCCTATGTTGTCGGCTTAATGGCTGCCTTCGGACTGGTCTTTTTGTTAGAGTACTTAGATAATACGATCAAGACCTCAAGTGATGTGGAGAATGTTTTAGGAATTCCGGTATTAGGAGTTATACCAAACTTTGAAGCAGGAAAACAAGGGTAAGAGGAGAAGGTTCACTTGGCATTTTCACTAATTACGCACGAAGAAACGAAATCACCTATCTCTGAGGCTTACAGAACGCTCCGGACGAATGTGCAGTTTACAAGTGTGGATTCTAAGACCAAAAAAATTATGGTCACAAGTTCAGGCCCGCGAGAAGGGAAATCGACCACGGCTGCCAACCTGGCTGTGAGTATAGCTCAATCCGGCAAGTCTGTCCTGGTCATCGATGCGGATTTGCGTAATCCAACTCAGCATAAACTGTTTCAACTAGGTAATTTTGAGGGACTTTCAAGTTTTTTGGTTCAGGATCAAGAAGATAGTCACAATTTCATCAAAGAAACCGAAATACCTGGGGTCAAGGTCTTTACAGGAGGTCCCATTCCCCCTAATCCGGCTGAGCTCGTCGGATCTCAACGGATGAAGCGTTTGATTGAGGAAGTCAGTGAGCAATTTGATGTGGTCCTTATCGATACCCCTCCGATCATTGCGGTGACAGATGCCGCCATTCTTGCCCAGGAAGTCGACGGAGTTATCTTAGTCTTGGCCTCAGGTGAAGTAAACAAAGAGTATGCCCAGCTTGCCAAGGAGCAGTTAGACAAAGTAGGAGCTAAGATCCTCGGGGCAGTTCTCAATAAAGCGGACATGAACACCAGCGACTACTATTACTACTACTACTATCACGGAACTGACGATAATAAGAAGAAACACAAAGGTCATAAACATCGCTAAAATCAAAGCAGCATCCATCAATTGATATTGAAGGAGCTGCTTCTTTTAATGCACGAGGAATTCCTTGAATGGGATTTCTCGTGCTTTTGACGTTTAGCTCGTCAATGGGGCAGGAAAAGGATAGACTCAGGTAGAATTTGCCAAGATAGGATCTTTTTGATTAAACCAATCAGAAAAAGGTAACACGAGATTCGCTTTTTCAATAGGCGGACTATGCAGTTGACTATGCTCATTTGTAAAGTACGCGTTTTGCACGACCGAGTCAACGATTAAAACATTAAGACTAGGCATAAATTCTACCTCTTCTGCTGTAAAAAATTACTATGGTAAATTTGATAAAAAATATTAGGTAATTTACATTATTGTAACATAAGAACAAAGAAATGTTACCCATGTTGTGTAAAATTACTTTGCAACCTATCAATTAAACTCAAGTAAATTCTTTACGAACAAGTCGAAAGAGAAAGAAAGGTAGATTATGGAGTATGTTAGGCGATAAAAGGAGTAATAAGATGACTAATGCAAGTTACCGACATTTATTTCCCAGAAATACATAGAATTACTGTGATATTGTAGGAATAATTGGCATTTTGTCTGCAGGAATTTCCATATTAACAACGAATTGGGAAAAGAGTAGTCCTTTCTTAGGATGATAGGCCTAGGAATATGGGACTTTAGTCCTGGAGTGCTGAACCGAAGAGTGTTGTTAAGATTATTATGAAATTGTCTATATCTTAACTGAGAACCAGAGAGGATTTGCCAATGAGATTAATCTTGCTTTCAGGTGGTGGGTTTAGCGGAGGCTACTATTGATGGCTACGAGTGAATGAATATTCAGGATAAGTATCAAGTTAAAGCTAGTATGCTTCATGGGGAAGAAGGAAAAGGGAAGTGGGACAATGCTAAGGGAGCGTGGGATCGTTGAAAACATATCAGAGCTAGTTGACATTGTTCTGATATCAATAAGCTTCTCATTTGCTTTGAAATTATATCAAATCAAACATGTAATAACAGGTGAAACATGGTCAGAGTACTTGGTAATATTTCTAATCTACCTTCTGACGTGGATCATCGGAAGTAATGTCTATAAAGTTTATCAATCTCGCCGTTTCATGTCCGGATGGCGTGAACTCAGACAAATGTTAAAAGCGCATTTTTTCTCACTTGCAGTGAGCATGATACTAATTAATCTCTTCAATCCAAATTCGCTGCGCAACCGGTTCTTTTTTTATTTTGGTGCCTTTGCCTTGTGTTTAACCATTGGGATGCATATTGTCACACGCCTGATTCTACAAGCCTGGCGAGAGGTTGGTCGCAATAAGCGTTACGTATTGATTCTTGGGGGAGGCACTGCAGCGGGACTCTATCTACAAAAACTAAGGGATAATCCACAGTTGGGTTATAAAGTTATTGGTTACATTGCCCCCACCAAAAATGGGCTTACAATTCCTTACTTAGGGGATTATTCGAATCTCGAATCCATCATTCGTATGAATATTGTTGATCTAACGGTTATAACAGCGCTAATTACTGAAAAGGGTATACAGGAATCGATTGAAATTCTTGATGTAATGGGGAAAACTGTTGCCGTTCTTCTTGATGATATTGTGACGAAGGTTTCCCGAAGCAGACCTATGGATTTTGGGGGACTATCCATGGTTGTGTATGACAGCTATCCAAGACGGCCTTGGCATGAAGTGGGTAAACGAGTGATGGATATTATTTCCTCAGGCATTGGTCTTATCCTTCTCAGCCCTGTTTTTTTGATAGTCGCGTTAGTGATAAAAATAACTTCCAAGGGATCAGTGATATTCACACAAGAACGTGTTGGTCTAAACGGTCGGCCGTTTGAAATGTACAAGTTTCGCTCCATGGTTTTCAATGCTGAGGAACTAAAAGAACGACTCGCTGATTTAAATGAAATGAGTGGTCCCGTCTTTAAGATTACCAATGATCCAAGAGTGACCGCGGTGGGAAGATTCATCAGAAAGACCAGTATTGATGAACTCCCACAGTTATTTAATGTATTTAAAGGGGATATGAGTTTAGTGGGTCCGAGGCCACCCTTACCAAGTGAAGTTAATCTGTATGATTCAAAGCATCGAAAGAGATTAGCGGTAAGACCGGGGATTACATGTATTTGGCAGATTAGTGGACGGAATGAAGTCGACTTTGATCAGTGGATGGAAATGGATGCTGAGTATGTAGATCAGTGGTCACTATGGATGGATTTGGAGATATTGGCTAGGACTGTGCCGGTGGTATTGGGAAGGAGAGGGGCGAGTTGAATTGTTTTTGCCACAGTAATATGGGGATTTAAGGAGAAACGAGTTATGAAAGGCATTGTTCTCGCCGGAGGTTCCGGCACCAGACTTTATCCGTTGACGATGGTAACATCTAAACAATTGTTGCCAATCTACGATAAGCCAATGATTTACTATCCGTTAAGTGTGTTAATGGACGCGGGAATAAGGGACATTCTTATAATAAGCACTCCTGTTGACACACCTAGATTTGAGGCACTCTTGGGTGACGGTCATCAATTTGGTGTGAACCTTTCTTATGCGGTGCAGCCAAGTCCAGATGGTTTGGCGCAGGCTTTCCTCATCGGTGAGGAGTTCATTGGTGAGGATAGTGTGGCTATGGTACTTGGTGATAACATCTTCGCAGGTCACGGTCTTAAAATGCGTCTTAAAGTTGCTGTAGAAAATGCTAAAGATAAGGCCGCTACAGTTTTCGGGTATTATGTTGATGACCCTGAGCGTTTTGGTATCGTCGAGTTTGATGAGAATGGTAAAGCGATTTCCATAGAAGAAAAGCCAGAAAAACCCAAATCAAACTACTGTGTCACCGGCCTTTATTTCTACGATAATCGTGTGGTTGAGTTTGCCAAAAATTTGACTCCGTCTGCTCGTGGTGAACTTGAAATCACAGACCTTAATCGTATTTATCTTAATGACAGTGAGTTGAATGTAGAATTACTTGGTCAAGGCTTTACTTGGCTTGATGCTGGTACACATGAAAGCCTTGTGGAAGCTACAAATTTTATTAAGACTGTTGAGACACATCAGCATCGTAAAATCGCTTGTCTTGAGGAAATTGGTTATCTTAATGGTTGGATTGATAAAGAACAGTTAATCACAGCTATTCAGCCACTTAAGAAAAATCAATATGGTTCATATTTGATGGATGTGTTGAGTGGAAAATACATTGAGAAATAATACCTTCTACCTTTAGTGGCAGAAGGCTTATATTGCCATTTAGTTTAGCTCATTTGATTAGGAGAAAAAATCGATGAATATTATTGTAACCGGTGGGGCGGGATTTATTGGTTCTAATTTTATATATCTTGAATTAGAGGAGCATCCGGAAGATAGAATAATCTGCTTGGATAATTTAACCTACGCAGGAAACCTCTCAACACTTGAAGAGGCTATGAAGAATCCAAATTTCAGATTTGTGAAAGCTGACATTGCTGATATAGAAGCTGTACACAAGCTCTTTGAAGAAGAACATCCAAACATTGTGGTCAACTTTGCGGCAGAGAGTCATGTAGATAGAAGTATAGCAGACCCTAGCATCTTCCTGCAGACCAATGTTATCGGTACGGGGGTTATGATGGATGCTTGCCGAAAGTACGGCATTAAGCGTTATCATCAAGTTTCTACAGACGAAGTATACGGCGACCTTTCATTAGACCGTACTGACCTGTTCTTCACCGAGGACACTCCAATTCACGCAAGCAGTCCATACAGTTCAAGCAAGGCTGGAGCAGATTTATTGGTTCTTGCCTACTATAGGACATTTAAGTTGCCGGTATCGATTACGCGTTGTTCCAACAACTACGGTCCATACCATTTTCCAGAGAAGTTAATACCTCTTATGATAAGCCGTGCTTTGGCTGACGAGTCTCTGCCTGTCTACGGTAAAGGCGAGAACGTCAGAGACTGGCTCTATGTAGAGGACCACTGTAAAGCAATAGATCTGGTAATGAGAAAAGGTCGTTTGGGCGAAGTGTACAATATCGGTGGACATAATGAAAGAACAAATCTTGAGGTTGTGAAGACGATTCTTCGTGAGTTAGGAAAGCCAGAAAATCTCATTACCTTTGTAACAGACCGCCATGGTCATGACAGGCGTTATGCTATCGACCCGACTAAAATCTATAACGAACTCGGTTGGTTGCCGGAAACAAAATACGATGACGGTATCAAAATGACTATCCAGTGGTATCTAGATAATAAGAAGTGGTGGGAAGACATTCTCTCGGGTGAGTATACGAGGTATTTTGAAAGGATGTACAGTCGTAGATAGAACTAATAGAAACTAATGAAGTTCATTTGATCCCTGTATATAGAGGAGCAGAATACAAATGAAAGTATTTGTGACGGGAGTTAATGGGCAGCTCGGATTTGATGTTGTCAATGAACTTAAAAAAAGAGGACACACATCAATCGGTGTTGATATTCAGGAGATGGATATCACGGAAGCTGAATCTGTTAAAAAAGTAATCACAGACGCCAATCCGGATGCTGTAATCCATTGTGCTGCTTTGACTGAGGTAGATTCAGCAGAGGACACAGCAGAGAAGTGCCGACTTGTTAATGCGACCGGTACAGAGAACGTTGCTAAAGCCTGCAAAGCACTTGATATTAAGATGATTTATCTCTCTACAGACTATGTATTCGATGGATCGGGTACCGGATCGTGGCTTCCGGATGATGAGCGAAATCCTCTTAATGTGTATGGTCAAACCAAATACGAAGGCGAGCTTGCTGTTGAAAACAACTTATCTAAATACTTCATTGTTCGTATTGCATGGGTATTTGGTGTTAATGGTAAGAACTTTGTAAAGACGATGCTAAATCTAGGTAAGACGCACAGTCGCCTGACGGTTGTAGATGATCAGGTAGGATCTCCTACTTATACTTTTGACCTTGCACGTCTTCTTATCGATATGGCTGAAACTGAAATATACGGTCGGTATCATGCCACGAATGAAGGCTTTTGTTCTTGGTATGATTTTGCACTCGAAATTTTTAGACAGGCAGCAGAGATAAATCCTATCTATAAAAATATCTCTGTAATTCCTGTAGATAGTAGTGCTTATCCAGCAAAGGCAAAAAGACCTTCTAACAGTCGCATGAGCAAAGATAAGTTATCTCATAACGGGTTCGATAGATTACCTTCATGGCAGGATGCATTAAGCCGTTATCTAAAAGAAATAAAGTTATAGTAGGAGAGTTATTATGGGACAGATTAAAGTAATTACTTGTCAGATTGAAGGACTTTATATAATTGAACCGGCTGTCCACGGAGACGGTAGAGGTTGCTTTATGGAAACCTATAATCAGAAGGATATGCATGAAGCTGGGCTTGATATGGTATTTGTTCAGGATAACCAGTCAATGTCGGTAAAAGGGGTTCTTAGAGGACTTCACTACCAGAAACAATTTCCACAGGGTAAGTTGGTTCGAGTTATTCGAGGTTCTGTATTTGATGTAGCGGTAGACCTTAGACAGGATTCTGCGACATTTGGAAAGTGGTATGGTATTGAGTTAAGTGCTGAAAATAAGAAGCAGTGTTATATTAGTGAGGGATTTGCTCATGGATTTCTAGTGCTTTCAGATGAGGCTGAATTCATCTACAAAGTAACGGATTTTTATCATCCAGGGGATGAGGGGGGGTTAGCCTGGAATGATCCTTTGATAGGTATTGAGTGGCCTCAGTTGGTTGGAGAATATCAAGGGACAGTGGTTGCTGAAGGATACACGTTGACAGATGGAACGAAACTCAATCTGTCTGAGAAAGACCAGAAATGGGTTGGTTTGAAGGATACTTTTAAGTTTTGATTGAGGAAAGTGGGATAGGGGTATGAGCAGAGGTGACAAGGATTTAAAGGTTTGTCTTGTTGGTTCTTCTGGCGGACATTTGGCACATTTATATATGTTAAAGCCTTTTTGGAGTGAAAAGGAACGATTCTGGGTTACATTTGATAAAGACGATGCCAAAAGCTTACTTAAAGATGAAAGAATGTATCCGTGTTATTACCCTACCAATCGTAGTTTCAAAGCTTTAATTAAAAATACAATTCTTGCGTGGAAAGTTCTTAGAAAAGAAAAACCAAATCTAATCATTTCATCTGGAGCTGCTGTAGCAGTACCATTTTTCTATCTTGGAAAAGTATTTGGAGCCAAGCTAATTTATATTGAAGTTTTTGACAGAATTGATATGCCTACTATGACAGGTCGAATGGTTTATCCAATTATGGACAAGTTTATTGTGCAGTGGGAAGAACAGAAACAGGTATATAAGAAGGCTGTAAATCTGGGAAGTATATTCTGAAAAGGTGAAAAAGATGATATTTGTTACGGTTGGAACTCATGAGCAGCCCTTTAATCGGCTAATCGAATATTTCGACATCTTAAAGCGGGACGGTAAGATAGAAGATGACGTCATCATGCAGACTGGCTTCAGTACATATGAGCCTAAGTATTGCACGTGGAGTAAGCTGCTACCCTTCAGCCAGATGGAGGAAAATGTTGCCAAGGCCCGCATCGTTATTACGCACGGCGGTCCTGCCAGCTTCATTATGCCACTTCGGATCGGTAAGACGCCAATCGTCGTGCCCCGGCAGTTAAAGTTTAACGAGCATGTGAACAACCATCAGGTGGAGTTTGCTATAAATGTATCAGAGCGTATGGGAACGATTATTCCAATTATAAACATTGATGATTTGGGCAACACGATTGAAAAATATGATTCAATTGTGGCATCTATGAATCATGATATGAACAGTAACAATGTAAAATTTAATCTAGAGTTAGAGAAGATTGTTCAAGAAATATTTTGATAAAACTTTTGCATTATAAGTTAAGAACTAATGAAAGTGCAGAGATCCGCTGCATTTGAAAAGGGAGAATTGAAAAATGAAAAAAGTAGGAATCCTGTCTATGCAGCGGATAGCGAACTATGGTTCATTCCTGCAGGTTTATGCATTGAAGCAGTTGATTGAACAGCAAAATTGTCAGGTGGAATTTGTTGATTACCGGATTGAAACTCCGATTGTTCACGAGAAAGCCGAACAGAAAAATCCAATAGCAAGAAAAATTCAGAAGGGATTTGAAACAATTAGGTATCATGCCCCTTTGACACATAAAATTGCTTTTATCAAGTACAAGCAGACATTTGCTAATCGCTATCTTCCATTGCTTGGTATCTCAAGTGAGATGAATTACACACCAGAGCTTGACTGCCTTGTGATCGGCAGTGATGAGGTGCTTAACTGTATTCAGAAAAACTCTAATGTAGGTTATTCGCTAGAGTTGTTTGGCAAGAACAACAGAGCAAGCAAGCTGATTAGCTACGCAGCTTCTTTTGGCAATACTACATTGAAAAAGCTGCGAGAATATCAGAAGGCTGATGAAATTGGTGGATTACTGAAACAATTTGACTGCATCTCAGTCCGAGACAACAATTCTGGCAAAATTGTAACAGAATTGACTGGAAGCAAGCCTGTATACCACCTTGACCCAGTGCTGGCCTATGACTATATGGGGTGCTGTGATCAGATTCCAGACATTAAGACTACGGAAAAATATCTGATTCTGTATGCTTACTCTGGTAGAATTTCAGATCAAGAAGCAGACTGGATTGCGGCGTATGCGAAAAGAAAGCATTTGAAGGTTTATGCGATTGGTGGTATACAAAAGTGTGCAGACCGGTTTGTTGATTGTTCTCCGTTCGAAGTCTTAGCATATTTCAAAAATGCTGAAGAAGTGATTACTGATACATTCCATGGAAGTATCTTTTCAACCATCACGCATAGAAGATTTACCACGATTGTGCGAAAGAGTGTGGGCAATGCTTATGGCAATGAAGAAAAGTTGACTGATTTATTGGAACGGCTGGGATTGACAAGCCGAATGACGACTTCTATGGAAAATATTGAGAAAATTAATGCTCAAGCTATTGATTATGAAACTGTTGATAAAATAGTTGGAGAGCAACGGCTGAAAACACAGCAGTATTTAAGTTGCACTCTGTAATGAGGTAGGTTATGAATGATAATTATAAGGATATGAGGTTACTTGCAGCTAATGGCATTAGCGAGAGCAAATTGGATGTGACATCATCCTATTATGATAGATTCGATGAATTCGAGCGTAAACCCAATAGAAGAGATACTGAACAGAGAACGATTTCTGTGGCAATGATTGCCAACAACCTAGAAGTAAATGGAATTAGTGCAGTGATTATGAATTATTGCAGTCATCTGAATTTAACGAAATTCAAAATTACAATCCTTGTTGGGGCGACTGTGGCTGAGACACATCGAAAAAAGTGCGAAGAGTTAGGTGTAGAAGTAGTTGAGCTTCCGGCCCGTAAAATAGATACACTTGCTTTTTATTGGGCGGTGAACCGTGAATTGAAAAAGAAACGATATGATATCGCGCATGCGCACGGGAGTAATGCTTCGATTGCAGTCGAGTTGTCACTGGCTTGGCTCAACGGCATAAAAGTGCGCATCGCTCATAGTCACAACACAACTTGCACAAACATGAAAGCACACAAGTTGTTACTGCCACTATTTAATCGCTTGTATACGCACGGATTTGCTTGTGGGGAAATGGCGGGGCAATGGCTGTTTGGCGAAAAAGAATTTTATGTTATGCCTAATGGATTTGATAATGAGAAATTTAGATTCAGTAGCAATGTTAGAGATGAAGTGCGCCAGGAATTAGGCGTGGAGGATAACTTTGTATTGGGTCATATCGGTCGTTTTAACGACCAGAAAAATCACCACTATTTATTAAAAGTTTTTGAGTGTGTTGCTAAGAAAAGAGAGGATGCGGTCCTGCTCCTGATAGGTGCAGGACCGGATTTTGAAGAAATAAATGGAATTATCGCACAACATCCATATAAAGAAAGAATTATCGTATACGGTGAATCACCAAACCCGGAACGAATGTATATGGCGATGGATGTGTTTGTGTTTCCGTCTAAATTTGAAGGATTACCTGTAACCTTGCTTGAAGCACAGATTGGGGGGCTTCCTTGTGTGATTTCAGATGTTATCACTCATGAAGTAATTCTAGGAGATCGCGTCAAGACTCTTTCCCTAAATAAAAGCGTAACCCAATGGGCAGATGAAATTGTTTCCATTAAGTTGCAGGATAGAGATCAATTCTACATTGATTATAGATCACGAATTGAAAACTATGATATAACAGACTGTGCCCGTAAACTTGAGATGAAATATATCTCTTTATTGGGATAAGGAGAATCAAAATGACATACAAAGAACTGTGATCAAATCTCCAGAAATACTGGAGAAAAGGGCTATTTTAATTAAGCCAAATTGCTCAATCCAAATTGTCAAGCTGGCTTCGTCACTTGTTTCCCGTTTGCGCAAGGAATGGCATATAACAGAAGGGAATGTTTATATAATGGGGAATGATGAAATTAAAGTATCTGTGATTGTTCCAATTTATAATGTTGAAAGATATTTATCTAAGTGTATTGAAACCATTATTAAGCAATCGCATAAAAACCTAGAGATTATTTTAGTAGATGATGGCTCGAAAGATAGTTCTGGTGAAATTTCTGATAGGTATGCTGTTAAGGATAAGCGAATAAAGGTAATTCACCAGATGAATTCAGGAGTCAGCGCTGCCAGAAATGCTGGGATAGATGAGTCTACTGGTGACTATATATGCTTCTCTGATGGTGACGATTATCTTATGCCTGATTATGTTGATTATTTATTGAAGATAGCAATTCAAAACAACGCAGATATATCGTTAACAACAGAAATGTTCAGCAATTATAATCTGAATCAAATAAAAAAAGATAAAATAGAAGTTTATTCTGCTGAAAAGGCAACAGCTGAAATTCTTTGTTACAATATCCCGATAGGTGTGTATTGTAAAATGTTTAAGAGAAGTTTTATTGGCGATAAGATAAGATTTTTACCGAATCTTTATATTGGAGAAGGCTTTAACTTTAATACCGCCGCTTTTCAACGGGCTAATATTGTGGGAGTGGGGCATAGAAGAATATATTACTATCGTAGGGATAATCCGACTAGTGCAACTACTAAGTTTTCTATTGATAAGTGGATAAACGGATTGATGGCGATAGAAGTTATACAAAATGATTTTATTATAAAAACTCAAAAACTAGACAATGCATGGAAGTTTGCTAATTGGCGTACTCATTCCGATGTTTATGATATCATGATTCTTTCTTCAGCAGAGAACAAATATCCTGAAATGTATAGAAAGTGCTTATATGTAACTAGAACAAAAGCTTTATACTCAATGATAGTTCCAACGTCATTTAGAGAAAAAATACGAGCTATTATTATGATGATATGCCCGAGATTGATACCACAGCTAATGATTTGGAGAAGAATAAAATATCATATCGATGTGGAGAACTGAAATCGTGGCACAGCCCCAGCTATTGAAGCAAAGAGGGGATTAACTTTTGATTTGGTTACATTTAAGCCATTGGAAGCTGGTTATGTAGCATGGCTAACTTTAGAAATAAAAAGCTGAAAGTAAAAGATTCTACAATAATATCAAATAAAGGGAAGGACAGGCAGAAAATATAGAAATCTTCTTCCTGTATCATCACAATGAGAAGGAAGCAAAGGAAAATTGGGAACAGCCGTGAAACGGATCAATTGGGAACATCTTTGGGTAAAATTCAACGATCAAAATGGTTGCACCGAGGATCTTATTAAGGCTTTTGATGAGTTGCCATTCAAGAAAAAATTTGTTTTACAGTTAAAGAATATCCGCAATATAAATGCGTTGTAAGAATTAAGGCGCCAAAAAGCCATAAATTCATTCAGGCATCACTAGAACCATTTGGAAAAAACCAATATTTTTGATTGTAGCCAAGTGATAAATAGTTTGCTATTTAATGCGATTACAACGCAACTTGATATTATTAGTAGCCACGGCATGGAGGTTATGATGAAGGTTGCAGTTTTAATGTCAACTTATAATGGAGAAAAATATTTAGATGCGCAGCTAGAAAGTATCGCCAACCAAACGATTTCTAAATACATTTCAGTTTATATTAGGGATGATGGCAGTACTGATGATACGTTAAATATTATTATTAAATGGAAGGCTAAGATGCCAATACATGTTTTTTGTGGAGCTAATATAGGACCGGCAATGAGTTTCTGGACACTACTGGAGGAACCTAATATAGATGCCGATTATTATGCTTTTTGTGACCAAGACGATGTTTGGGATAAAGATAAAATTGAAGCTTCAATAAGGTGTCTGACTCACAATCCAAATTGTCATATGACCTACTGCAATTGTAGAATTATTGATTCGGAAGGGAATATACTTAATAGTATGAGGTGTTTAACTCAACCTAGCGTTTCTATACCATTTCTATTTGTTTCCGGTGTTACTCAAGGTTGTTCAATGACTTTTACAAGAGAACTGCGAGATTATATCCAACGAAAAAAAATTCAATGTGTCCCTATGCATGATGTGATCGTAATGTTATATGCATTAGATTTTGCGTCTGTATATTATGATAAAAAACCACATTTTAGTTATCGAGTCCATAACAACAACGTGGTTGCAAAAAATAATAAATCTACATTGAATAGGATGAAAACAACCTACTGGAATTGGAAAAATAGTAGTAGATACTCTATGGAAACTGTGGCACTTGAAATGTTACATAAATGCGAGAATTTGTCAGAGCAAGATAAGTGCTTTTTGAGTAGGATGAGTAAGTATAAGACAAAGTTAAAGGATAGATTGGCGTTGGCCTTTGATAATAGTTTGAGTTCGATATCTTTGGATACACTCCGTTCGTATCGAATTAGGCTATTGTTAAAGTTGTTATAATCAGGATTGATAAAGACGGAGGCAGAAATCAATGAAAAGAGTTATGCTGGTTTTTAGAGCAGAAGCGATTAAGATGTGCCCGTTGGTTAATGAGTTGAAGTGGCGAAATGGAATTGTGTAACAGGACAGCATAGACAAATGCTAGACCAGGTATTAGAAGCTTTTGGTGTGATCCCTGATTACGATCAAATTCTAGTAAACGGTAACAATTATTGATTCTGTTTTATATTTGTAGATTTTTTCTTTCTTTAATGTTGCAAAAAGGATTTCATTTGGGTATTGTCTAAATACTTACCCTTGTTACTCATCTTTGAATTGCCCAGTATCTAGCTAATGTTTTTCGATAAAATCGCGTACTATTTATAGGGGCGATATTATTTTACTGTGCAGCAAAACCTCATGGAGATGGGCATGCTTGCGAGAGAATAGCGGACATTCTTGAGAGTAGTTAGGATAATTGTATCTTCTGGCATAAGGTGGGAAAGCAATGAAAGACAAAATGATTTATATCATGAATGTTGACTGGAATTGGATTAAGCAACGTCCACATTTTTTGGCTGAAGGGTTATCAGATATATTCGATATTACTGTATTGTATCAATACCGATATGGAAGAAAAGGCTTTCAAAAACGAGAATCTAGAACATTAAATCTTAAACCGATTTATGTTGTTCCACGAATAGATAGATATAAGAGGATACGCAAGCTAAACGATTCTATCAAATCACACGTTATTCGCGATATTATAAAAAAACAAAAGCCAAAGTATCTGTTTTTGACTTTCCCTGATCAAGTGAGTGCAATACCTAAAGAGTTTAATGGCATTGTTATCTATGACTGTATGGATAATCATTCTGCATTTATTAAAGATACTAAACAAAGAAAGCGATTAGAAAAGCAAGAAGCTACATTGATGGTGCGGGCAACCGCAATTTTTGCTTCGAGTGATAAATTAAGAGCGGTATTGACTGCACGCTATAGTGTCACGACAAAAATTTCAGTTGTGAGGAATGGATACAGTGGTTTAATATTAAATGGTATACAGAAATCCAAAATACAAAAGTCAGAAGAGTTTACAATTTGCTATTTTGGAACAATTAGTAGTTGGTTTAATTTTGAGTTTATTGAAAAGAGCTTGAAGGATTTTAGGAATCTTCATTATTTATTAATAGGTCCGCTTGCGGGAGTTACTGTTCCTACGTTAGAGAGAATACATTATACAGGTACAGTAGAGCACGATAAATTGTATGAGGCAACTAAGGATGCAGATTGCTTTGTGATGCCATTTATTGTTAATGAAATAATTGAATCTGTAGACCCAGTTAAGTTATATGAATATATAAACTTTAACAAAAATATTATCTGTGTATATTATTCTGAAGTAAAAAGATTTGGAGATTTTGTACATTTCTATACAGATTACAAGTCTTTCAAAAAACAAATTGAAACGCTAATCTATAACCAACAGATTAAGTATTCTATGCAAGAGCGGATTACCTTTTTACAAGAAAATGGATGGGATATAAGAGTTGAGAGCATAGAAAGCACTATAACGAAATTGCGGAGTAACTTAAAATATGAAAACTTTTAGAATAAATATCTATGAGGCGGGTTTCTATTTTCTTGTGGCGTTAGCTACGGGAATATTTCTTGTACTACCGGTAACTCTTGACACGTGGAGAACAATATTAGCTACAGTTTCTATTTTTTTTGTCCTAGTTTATTTTATGACACATAAGAAAAAACAAAAGTGTAATAACAAATACTTGCTTTTTTATATAAGTTTTCTTGTTTTGACTGTTGGATTTGAGACAGCCCGTGCGGTATCAAGCTATGAATATTCAGTTTACGAATTATTCTATTCTTTGCGGGAGTATATATGGATTTTACTTGTTATTCCTTTATTCCTTATGTTTAAACATAAAGGTGATTTTAAAAGTATTTTACGTAACATTATTAATATAACATTAGTGTCTTTATTTATAAGGTTTGTTACTTGGGTAGTATATTCATTTACTGGGATTACACTATTTAGCAATGTTTTATATGAGTATGGAATATCTTGGGGAAGAAACGGAACGGCTAGAATTGATGCTACGCCATTAATTGGTGTTGTGATTGTAAGCTTATATTATTTTTATATTGAAACTAAAAATAAGAAGTATCTAATTAAACTATTGTTTGTTTTTTTCTATTTGCTCGTTGTAACACAAACTAGAACATTGTTAATAAGTAGCTTGTTTTGTTGTGCAATAATGATTTTCTTCCAAAAAAGAAAACCAAATGTAAGATTTGTTTTTCAGGTTTTAGCTTTAACAATTGTTGTCGGTGCAATTCTGTTGGGAGCATTTGATAAGTTATTAGATTACTTAGGTTTGTCATCGGGCGTAATAGGTTTGGACTATCGCTATTTTGAATTCAATTACTATTTAGGTCTACTCGGTGAAGGAAATTGGAAACTCGGCTTGGGTATCTTAACAACGATTAACCCTGCTAGCAATAGCTTTATTTTTGGAAATCTTGATACAAAAATGTATTTGGATGATTTGGGATTCTTAGGATGTTTTGTACAGTTTGGCTTATTGTCTATTCTAATGTATGGCTTACTTTATTTTTATATGTTCAAGGTAATGCGCAAGTGTTTTAAGGTTCATCAAGATAATTATGGATTACTAATGATGGGATTGCTTTCATATATATTTATGATTTCAATTCCGCTTAATTTGTTTGGAATACAAAGAAGTTTTTCACTGCCAATTATTCTGGCAGTAACTGGTTATATAGAAAGTTTATGCAAAGTTGGTTTGAAAAAATAATAGATTTGCTCTATGAAAATGCGAGGAATTATATGCGGAATGCAAAATTGAAAATCAACTATTTAGTAAAAAAAACTTCCGTTAAAAATGGCTTATGGATGTATTATTTGCAGATATTCAATACAATTGTTCCTTTGCTTACACTGCCATATATAACACGTATTTTAGGTACAGCAGGATATGGGGAATTTTCGATTGCGATAAATATCATTGGATATTTACAAGTTGTGGTGGAATATGGCTTTGGAATGTCGGCTACGCGCAAGGTGGCATTATCTAGCAAAAGCAAAGATGAAATCAACAAGATTTATTCGGGAGTCTTACTATCAAGATTACTCTTGCTTGCACTGTGTTTTTTGTTCTTAATAGGATATTTAATTGCTCATATACGATCAACCGAGCAATATTTGTCCTTAGCTATTTTATTTATTAGTTTGTTTGGTTCTAGTGTTCAGCAAAATTGGCTTTTTCAAGGAATGCAAGAAATGAAATATATTTCTATTGTAAATATCATTTCACGCATTATTTCAGTTATTCTCATTTTTACTACTGTAAAGTCTCAAGACGATTTGCTATTATATTGCTTTTTATACGCTGTATCGACATTTTTAAGCGGCTTTTTGGGACTTCTATTCGCGAAAATAAAGTATAAAATACATTTTGTGAAAACCGATTTTGCAGATGTAATAGCTGAATTAAAAAAAGGTTGGCATGTTTTTACAACACAATTGAGTTCAAAAGTATTTGGGAGTATAGGAATTACCTTTTTAGGAATGTTTTCAATAGATTCAACAACAGTAGGAATATACTCTGCAATTCAGAAGATTCCCAGTATTATGGTGCTTGCATGGGTACCGATTAGCCAAATTATGTATCCAATTTCAAGCAAAAAGATGCAAAGTTCTTTTCTAGATGGTAAGCATTTTATATATAGACTAAGAAGGCTGTTTTTGCCACTATTTTCCCTTGTTGCGATTTTGATTGCAGTGTTTTCAAAAAGGGTAGTAACTATTGCTTTTGGAACGGAATATGCAGAGTATTATTATTGGATTATACCTTTATTGCTTTGGTTAATCGTTTCAATCAATAATAATTTCTGGGGAATACAGATACTTCTGGGTAGTGGACACGATAAAGAGTATAGCCGATGTTTTCAATTGGGAATAGTATATACTATAATATTTAATTTAAGTTTGATTTATTTTTTTGGAGGGTTAGGTGCTTCATTGGCTCCGCTGTTCTCAGAGTGTATATTGGGGTTTGCCTTACGAATCGAAATTAGAAAAATAGAAATAAGGTCTGTACAAAATGGGGTGGAGCCGTCAAGTACTTTATAGGAGGTTTGTCACACCGCCTGCGGTAAGGAAAATTGTTTTTCGCGATGACTTCATCCATGGCGGCTTCGATTTGGGTTGCTGTCAAATCTGCTTTTGGTTGTGGCAAAGTTATTGTAACCGCATGGTGTGAATGATAATTTACTTTTATTTTATCATTTCTATCTTTTTTATGCTTCATGGGTATCCCACCATTTTGTGATCCAACCTAAGACGATTCCGTATAGTATAATAGCGATCCAATTTGAAAATACCGTTACCGGAGAGACAATATCTAATGTTTCTATTTTGTATAAAGTTCCAATGGTATAGAGAAAAAACCAGATTATATTATAGAATTGCCCCTTTACATCTTAGCGATAGGGTTTTTTATTATTAGTCAGCCCCAACAGATAGTCGATACTGGTTTTATAGAATTCGGCAAGTTTAATAAGCGAGGTACTAGGAATGTCAAGGGCACCGCTTTCATATCTTGAATAGGTTGCTTGGGTTACCTTCAGCAAGGTTGCAAGCTCTTGCTGGGTCAAATCCCTGTCTTCTCTTAAGTCGCGTAATCGTTGGTACATTATATTCACCCCGACACTATTTTATAGTATGCGATAATCGTATATTGTTTTTTATACGAAAAGCGTATAAAATAGTATGAGAAAACTATTATCGGGGTGATGAACAATGGTAGATTATAAAGAGATGTATAGTATTTTATTCAACAAAATGACGGATATCATTGAAGAAATCCAGCAGATACAGCGTCAGACAGAGGACATGTTCATAGATGGCAAGGACAGGGAGTTTGTTCTGTTGAAGTCGGGTGAGGATTCAGACCTGCCAAAGAAGAAAGAATAACTATTATGAATGTGGATAATTACAACGAGGCTGATTTTAGCTAATGTGTTATGCATGTGGTAAAATGATAAATAATCTAGGGAAAGATTATGAGTACTTAGAATGAATTGGAGGGGATTACTGATGAAGAAATGGTTAATTCCGGTTGGTATTATTGTCCTTCTGGGAGTGATGCTGATCTCAGGGTACAATAACTTGGTAACGATCTCAGAAGATGTCAATGGGAGCTGGAGCCAGGTGCAAAACCAGTTGCAGCGTCGAGCGGATTTGATTCCTAACTTGGTAGAGACTG
>JAJZSC010000375.1 GCA_021849995.1 Bacillota bacterium
AGCTAACGCCGCCAGGAAAAGCGCAGCCCCTGCTCTAAGGTCAGTAGCCTCAACAAAGGCACCTTCCAGTGTTTCGACTCCCCTAATTATTGCTGTTCTGCCTTCTATCGTAATCTGTGCACCCATCCGGCGTAATTCATCCACATGCTGAAACCTATTCTCAAAGATGGTTTCAGTTATGATGCTTGTTCCCTCAGCACAAGCCAGCATTGCCATAAATTGCGGCTGCATGTCAGTGGGAAAACCTGGATAAGCCATAGTTTTACAATCGACAGTTTTCAGTTTTTTATGGGAACGAATCCTCATCACGTCGTCACCGCAAGTTACTTCTACTCCGCACTGGCGCAGTTTTGCGATTACTGGCTCCAAGTGTTCCGGAATAACATTTTCTATCTGTATATCTCCTTGAGTCATAGCCGCAGCAACCATATGTGTACCTGCTTCAATCCTATCAGGTATTACAAGGTGCTCTGCAGGGGAAAGCTTTGTAACTCCATCAATTCTAAGAATATCGAGACCTGCCCCACGTACCTTGGCTCCCATCTTGTTAAGAAAGTTAGCTAGGTCGACGATCTCCGGCTCACGTGCAGCATTATGAATAAGGGTGGTACCTTTTGCCAGTACTGCTGCCATCATAATATTCTCTGTGGCACCAACACTCGGCACGTCCAAATATATGCTTGCCCCCCTCAGTTGATCGGCCCAAGCTTCAATATACCCATGCCTTTCTTTGATCTGTACACCGAGTTCCTGCAGACCTTTAATATGCTGATCCATTGGACGGGAACCAATCGCACAACCACCCGGACGGGAAATCTTAACCCTTCCGTTACGGGCTAGCAATGGACCGAGTATCAGATTTGATGCTCTCATTTGTCTCATTAGCTGTTCATCTACATCCCAACGGGTTAGATCACTGGCATTTACGTTCATCACGCAACCACTTCGTTCCACTCTACAACCAAGGTGCTCAAGTACCTGAATCATATTTGAGATATCCGCTAAGCATGGAATCTCTAATAAGGTAGAAGTTCCATCAGCCAAAATCGCAGCAGCCAAAAGCGGCAAGGACGCATTTTTCGCCCCGCTCGTCCGAACTGTTCCCTCAAGTCTCTGTTTTCCAGTAATAACGTAGCGGTCCATGGTCATGTTTGTACCCCCTATCTCTATGCTGACAAATACTGGACCTCTGGCTTTAATTCCACTCCAAACTTTTCTTTAATATCTGTTTGAATTAGGGATATTAACTGAAGAATATCCGAAGCCTTAGCTCCTCCCGCATTAACTATAAAATTAGCGTGCTTTGGAGATACTTGCGCACCACCGATGCTCTTTCCTTTCCAACCTGCGCTCTCAATCAATCGCCCGGCAGAATTCCCAGGGGGATTGCGAAAAACACTTCCGGCATTAGGTAGATCAAGCGGCTGACTAGAAGAACGCTTTGTTAGATATTCCCTCATTTTTTCGATTATTTTCTCTCGTTCCCCGGCGAGGAAAGAAAGTTCAGCTTCCAAAATCCAGGCCTTTTCTCTGAGAGAACTTTCCCTATACCCAAACTGCAGCTCAGACTTATATAGTTCCTGAATACTCCCTTCCTCCGTCAAGACCTTCACTTTTTCCAGACGGTCGCTTATCTCTCCGCCATGAGCTCCAGCATTCATGATAATTGCCCCACCTACTGTACCGGGAATCCCTCGGGCAAATTCCAACCCGCTCCAACCGCGTTCTCCTACCTCCTGGGCCAAAAGAGCTAATGAAAAACCTGCTCCAACCCTGACAGAGTAATTTCCCCAAACAATGTTCTTTAAAGCTGTACTTACGACAGTTATTCCCGGCAGGCCTTGATCTGGAAACAGTAAGTTTGAACCACGGCCAATGATGCGTATCGGTACTCCACACTCTTTAGCAGCGTGCCATGCCTTGGCTACTTCTTCCCACGATTCAGGCCAATATACGTATTCAGCCGGTCCTCCGATCCTCCAGGTACTCAATGTCCTCAGCGGATAGTTTTTCTCCACCCGGCCTTGCAAATTGCTCAAAATCATTAAAACTACACCTCAAATTACTTCCAAACTCCCGGCCTGCTACTTTGGCAATACTCTTCGTAATGATTTTCCAAGGTATGCCTAATTCCAAGGCACATTTCACAGTATCACAAATAGATTTCTCAACTGCTTCATTTGTATCCCTCGCCAAAGAACCAATATACTTCGAAGAATTTACTTCATAATACTGGATACTAATCTGGGTTAATACAAACTTCACCTGAGGAAATTTTAGGTTAGAATTTCTACCGATTTCCGCTCTTCCTACCTGTTCTAGCAGCCAGTTTTCGGGAACTACCCAATGAATACCGCAGTTTCTTTTGGCAACCCAATGTCCCGAGGGAGAACACCAGATATAAGATGGATCAAACCCGGCCTCATTTAAAACATCTAGTAATAACGGTAAGTCATTAATCAGGGCAGAAGTCTCTGGTACCGGAACTACAACTTCTGTACTCAAGTAATTATGTAAGAATTCCCCTATTTCTCTCTGGCTGACACCTTGTCGTAGGGCCTGTGTTAATTCTTCCTCATTTATCCCAGGCCAAAACAATTGTTCAGTAGGGATCTCCTCTTCATTATCCCTCTCCGAACAATCCTTAGAAAAAATGGACCTGATGTTCAAAGCCTCCAAAAAAGCTCGAACACCGTGAACTCCCTGGTCTGAGGGTTGGATTAATAACTCCATCATCCGCCTTGGCCACATTATGTTCCACTCCCTTCACTCCTGTACGCCTTATGTTATGCAAATAGCGCAATAGGTGTGAAAGGGTAAGTTTTTAGTTACTTCCAGGCAATTTCAAGGCACTCTTCAACGATCTTATCCAACGCATCCGGTTGAGCAAGAACTTTAGTATTGTTAGTCATTTCCTCCAATTTGGATGGATTGTCTACAAGTTCCGTAATCTTATTCCAAAGCAGCTCCCCTGTCAAATCTTTGTCAAGGATAACCTTAGCAGCTCCCCCTTGCTCAATCGCCCGAGCATTATACTCTTGATGATTTTCTGCTGCAAAAGGATACGGAATTAAAATAGACGGTTTCCCCGCTACCATAAGTTCGGCCAAAGAAGCGGCCCCAGCCCGTCCGACACAAATATCAGAGCAAGCCAACGCCTCCGGCATTTCCTTTAAATACTCTATAACCTTCCACTCCGGTCTTTTCCAATCAATGCCAAGCTTTTTAAGAGACTGGATTGTTTCAGCATATGTGGCTTTCCCTGTGGCCCAAATCAGTTGAATGTCAGGCTTATCGCACAACTTCTGCAAAACATGCAACATTGCCTGATTTATACTTCTGGCACCTCGGCTTCCACCAGTTACAAGAATTGTTTTCTTATATGGACTTAAGCCAAAAAGATAAGCACCCGTTTCCCTATGAACCTGACCGATTTCCCGACGCACTGGTAAGCCTGCCAGTACAAGTTTACTTTTTCTGTTAAAGCGAGCAATACTCTCAGGAAATGTAACAATTACGCGTCTAACAAAATTAGACAAAATCTTATTGGTTATCCCAGGCAAAGCGTTTTGCTCGTGTAAAATTGTAGGTATTCCAAACAATGCAGCTGTAAGCACCACTGGTCCTGAGACATAGCCTCCTGTACCAACAACTAAGTCAGGGCGAAACTTCTTTAAGATTTGTTTAGTTTCCCATAAAGCTTTAAGACTTTTAAGACCTACCTTGACCGTCTCGATTGAGAGCTTGCGAGGAAGCCCTTGCCCAGAGACACCTGCAAATTCAAAACCAGCTTCAGGGGCCAGCTTTGATTCCATTCCATTTGCTGTCCCTACGTAAAGAATAGTACTTTCCGGTACTTTATTTTTTATCCCTTGTGCTATTGCCAATGCGGGATAAATATGACCACCTGTACCGCCACCAGTTACAATCACACGCACGGTACAATCCCCCTTACCTAGTTTGTAAGCATCATTAGAGTAGCCGTTCATGCCGCTCTGCAGCACCATTTGAGAGTGAACAATAAGTTG
>JAJZSC010000376.1 GCA_021849995.1 Bacillota bacterium
GCTCATTGAATATTGCTCATCCTCTTGTGATTCCGCCGCTGTTTCATTTTTCACTTCGATTTCTTGAATCGCCCTGGACAGTTTCCCACCTAAGCGAGCGCGTAAAATGCGGGGCGCTAGTTCAGGATCTATTTCGGCAATTTTTTCTATCACCATTCCGGCCGTCCACAAGTCAGAGCGCTTAACCAGTTTTTTTTTCAGCAAAACGGAGTCGGAATTCCAATCTTTAAGCTCCAAAAGCACTCTTAACGTTAAAGCATCATAAGCGGGATCACTTAACCAGTATTTTTTTATAAGCGCTGTTACATCTACCCCCGCAAAACCTGCCGCCGAAGCGAGGAGTGGTACGCAATGGGACGCATATTCAACTTCTTTGTTCAGCCATATTGCCAAGCCTTCATACCTGTATAGTCTGCTAAACCATCCGGGACTGCCTGCCGCTGTTATTGGAAATCCCATCCGATCACAAGCGAATTAATTATTTCTTTTCCGATTTATTTTTTTCCTCCAAGGCCAACAATCTTTTTTTAATCTGATCTTTTTACTGAATCTGGTAACCCTGTGACAACTGGCTATTCTACGGAAATAGTATAACTAAACCGTGACAAGGCGTCACGGTTTCAATGTCTTTTCTTCAAGTGCCATTACTCTATGATCCTCTGTCAGAAGCTTCATTTGGCTTATAGCGATAGTATTGAGTTTTTGAAGCCGCTCACTTTGTGACATTCCTTCTCCAATGAATACGGCATTCAAGTTTTCCATATTTGAAAGGCAAACAAGTTGGGAAACATTAGCATAGTCACGGATATTCCCTTTGAGTTCAGGATTAGCGTCCCGCCATTGTTTGGCAGACATGCCAAATAAGGCAACATTTAATACATCTGCTTCGCTGGCATATACCTGATTAACCTGCTGGGGCGTGAGCTGTGGAGGGATTAAATTCTCTTTGATTGCATCTGTGTGAATCCGATAATTTATTTTAGCTAAGTTACGCTTAATATCCCAGCCAAGCTGCTTGTACTCCTCTTCTTTCAAACGCTGGAATTCTTTAATAAGATACAGCTTAAACTGTGGAGATACCCATGAAGCAAATTCAAAAGCGATTGTTTCATGTGCGTATGTACCACCGTATCTGCCAGCCTTTGCGATTATGCCACGGGAATTTGTTTTCTTTGTCCATTGTTTTACGGATAATACAAAACGATTTAATCCCGCTTCGTTTTTAATTCCCTCGAATTCGGGGGAATTAAAATTTGGATTGTACATTTCTTCCCATATTCCTAAAAATTCAATGGTATTTTTGTTCCTAAGCCACTTCTCGATTAAAGCCAATCCGTTTTCTATGTTTCTGACCATATCTGTAAGAGAGATATAGTCCTTTTCTTCAAATTGAACTACTGCAATTTCAGTTCCATCTACTGTTATTTTTTTAGCCAATTACTATACTCCCTTCATTTTTCAAACCTGCCGATTTCGATAGGTTTAGATGAATTCGCATCTAATTATGGCGAATTCACTTCAATTAAATTATACCAAACGTTTGTTCTCTCATGCAATAAAAAGAGATTTACTTTAAGCAAGTAATGTCTTTTCTGTTCGTAATTACCGAGAATTATACTAGCCAAAAAGACATTACATAGCATAAAACAAGCCTCTCAGCTTGTTTCTTCTGCGTTGGGATTTACCCCGATCAATCTGTGCCGGAGGCTTTACCCTCCATTCTTATTGACAATTATTAGTACATCAAAGATTCAGTCATTCGGGTATGGCCTTTTATCCTGAGTACCATCCGTGCGAAAAATCAGAATATAGGCGTCAAAAACCTGGATTTTATCAACTTCACTTCTGATCATGTTTTCGTCATAAGTTCCATCCCGGCAAACAGTCTTACTCAGAATATCCTGTACCCAGCCTTCATCCAGAGTAGGGGATTGGGGGCAGGCGTCTTTGCCCCTCTCAATCCTCGTAGCGCAACGCCAGACCACTTTTCCTCTTTCCGTTCTTCTTCTGTAAGACGCACCACAATCGCCACACATAAGTAAATTCCCCAGAAGATATTTGCCGTTATATTTGCTTCTTCTAGCTTCTGATGTACCATATTCTTTGCTGATAAACCTCGCACGCTTGGCCATTTCCTCCTGTACCTTTTCAAACACTTCGGCTGAAACAATAGCCGGATGGCTGTCCTTCACATAATATTTGTTTCGCTGTCCAATATTTTTTCTTTTCTTACCGGTCAAAAAATCCTCGGTAAAGGTTTTTTGCAGTATTGTGTCTCCCTTGTATTTCTCGTTCATGAGCATGTCCCGAATCGTTTTCGCATTCCAATCATCCTTGCCCGTTACTGTTTTAATCCCCTGAGATTCCAGATAAGACTTTATTTGTCCCAGTGACAGACCATGCAAATACAAATCAAATATCTTTCTAACTACTTCTGCCTGCTCCGGGACAATAACAATCTCACCGTATACACAGTCATATCCCATGAAATTCTTATACTTCGTGAAGATATCGCCCTTTTCAAACTTGCGCTGAAATCCCCACTGAATATTCTCACTAGTATTCCGGCTTTCGTCTTGTGCCAGCATACTCCTAAGTGTAATCTCGAATTCCTTATCCACATTGATCGAATCCAGGTTCTCATTTTCAAAATGCATATTGATCCCCCGCTCTCTTAAAAATCTTATAATCTTCAAAATTTCCAAAGTGTCTCTTGACACCCTGCTGATTGACTTCGTAATGATGTAATCGATTCTGCCTTTTGCTGCTTTCCTGAGCATTTTAACCAGCCCGTTTCTGCCGCTTCGACGTAACCCACTTTCGATGTCATGGAATACCCCTGCATAAATCCAATCGGGATGGCTTTGTATCATCTCAGTATAGGTTTTTATCTGAATCTCCAGGCTGCGCAGTTGTTCCGGTCTGGATGTGCTGACACGGCAGTAAGCGGCAACCCTGAGCTTTTTATTCTCTTTAGTTTTAGGCGGTATGATTCTAACATTTTTCATCTCAACCTTTTTTATTTGTATAAACATAAACGGGATAAGGTCATAAGCACATTTATATTTTAAAAAATAAAAGACGCAAAGAATAGCCTCCACGTCAAAAACAAATTTTCATATCAGATCTCTCAAACCTTTGATACGTCAGCGTTCCAGCCTCTGCAACAGGATTATGGTCTCCACATGCCTTGAGGATACAAAAAAGATGTCGCATCCCTCTGGTATCCCCTTGGCGGCTGGGTATCTTTCAGAAACAGTCGCCTGGGTCAGCCAATTTTTTTGTGTTTCGGCTCCTGCTATCGCTTTACAATTCAAGTAAATTATAAGCAATGAAACCTTCAAAAGTGTGTTGACCTCTTGAAGGCTTCATTCAGTACAATTAGCTATTCTTATCGTCTTCGTCTGATTCCTCAATAACACCAGTAATGAGTCTAGAGAAGTCAACAGCGTTCTTTTTTGTAATAACAGGCTTTCCTGTATCCGCTTCAATTTCTTTGCGTGCATTTCCAGCAATTCGACCTCCGCGCCGTGCCACTTGCTTGTTTTCTTCGAAAGTTTGCGGTTCTGTTGACTTTGAAATCTCAGTTGTAGTAGCTTCAGCAAGCATGTTCAAAACCAGTTCCAATGTTGACATATTGTCCCGGAGATTTTCCATTTTCAGACCTTTGAGTTTTTTGTACTGACGAGTTGTCATGCCAGACCACGCCCTAGTAATTTCATCGGTCAGGATAGCGTATTCTTGCCCTCGCTTTATTCCACGGTCATCCCACTCATCGGTAAGTTCCTTGCGCACTTGAATTGCCTGCAACCGTTGGTTAATCCACTCGCGAGTATATCCCTTTTTCAGGTATGTAGCAAGGGCACGGTCGATAGTGAGTTCTGGATCGATGGTTTCCTCTATCCGCTCACGTCCAACCTGAGCAAGCCACATTTTGAATGGTTCGGCTTTTGGCGATGGAATTGACTGTATAATGCGCAAAAGCTGTTCTGTATTTGCAACATCAGTCAATCGTTTTTTTCCATC
>JAJZSC010000377.1 GCA_021849995.1 Bacillota bacterium
TAAGTCATATAAATCTAAGTCTATTGCAGGTAAAAGTGTTGTATTTCTAATTGTTGTTATCATTGGTTATATAGCCGGAATCTTGCATAAGATTTTCTATCAATATGACAATGTTATTTATCTGTACGTCTTAAACTTGTTAATGGTCTCTACTGACTTAGGTTTATTTATCAGGAACTCAAGGTTGTTGATGATAAAAAACTTAAATACGACCTATAGAACAAGATCTTCCGAAATGTAAGTATTCACCAAAAGTACGATTGATGAGAGGTAGCCTTGACTGTATTACACTATTACACTAACTAAAATTCCCATTGTTCCTTTGTAGCACGAATGCTATAATAACGTTGCTCGATTGGACAACATTAAGTTGAACAATAACTCAATGACTCAATAACTCATAAACCTCAAATCCTAATTAAGTGTTGACGAGCTTAAAAAGTTATATTATAATATTTTTTGTGACTCAAAAATTTATTTATCTGCTTGGAGAGATGGCTGAGCTGGTCGAAGGCGCTCGCCTGGAAAGCGAGTACATGGGGCAACCTGTGTCGAGGGTTCGAATCCCTCTCTCTCCGCCATAAAGGGTTTTATGCCAAAGAGATTCTCTTAAATAGTTGATTCGACTTTGGCTTTTTAATTTGTTATAATTGATTTGACCGTGCTAGATGGGGAGGTAGCGGATCCTTGTAACTCGCAATCCGCTCTAGCGAGATGGAATTCCTGCGTAAGGGCTACGTTTGTGGAGCAGCCCAGGTATCAGGTGTGATGAGATTTTGGTCTCACGCAACAGAACTCTTCGAACCGTGTCAGGTCCTGACGGAAGCAGCACTAAGGAGTTCGTTCTGTGTGCCGTGGGGTAGCCTGGATCGAGCAACTGATCTTGGTAACGTCCGGAAACGTTAGTTCAAACAAAGGTGCACGGTCTTAATTATTCAAGGTGGTTAAATACCATCTTTTTTAGTACCAAATTATATGGTTTATTATTTTATATTACTCCCTGATTTTTATTGAGGTGGGATAATCCAGATGACTTATTTGGCCTTATATCGTAAATGGCGGCCTCGAACCTTTAATGATATTGTGAGTCAGGTACATATAACTAAAACTTTAACTAACGCGTTAGTTAAACGAAAAATTGCCCATGCTTATCTATTTAGCGGTCCAAGAGGGACAGGTAAAACTACTACTGCCAAAATTATGGCGAAAGCCTTAAACTGTGAGAACCAGCAAGGTTTTGAGCCCTGTAATCAGTGCAATTCGTGTATGGCAATTGAGCAGGGTATTGCTATGGAAGTGATGGAAATTGATGCTGCTTCCAATAGAGGGATTGATGAGATTAGAGACCTCAGGGATAAAGTAAGACTAAGTGCTGGAGAAGGTAAGTATAAAGTCTATATAATTGACGAAGTGCACATGCTAACAACTGAAGCTTTCAATGCACTATTAAAAACCCTCGAAGAACCTCCGCCGAAAGTGGTATTTATATTAGCAACCACAGAAGTGCACAAAATTCCTCTGACAATATTATCTAGAGTCCAGAGATTTGAATTTCATAAGATATCTACCGAAGATATTCAGTCTAGACTTGCGGAAATCTGTGAGAAAACCACTAGAAATGTTACTAAAGAAGCACTAATGGTAATTGCACAGAAATCTGAAGGTGGTTTACGAGATGCAATAAGTATTCTGGACCAATGTTTATTGCTAGAAGATCCAATTGGAATTGAGCAGGTTTACCAAGTCTTGGGTATGGTAGGTGAGTCTTTTAGCTCCCGGATTTTGGATGCTTTGTTAACACAAGACTATAGCAAAGTCCTTGCTACACTGTCAGAAGGGCTTAATCTAGGGAAAGACCCTAGACAGATATTGCGAGAGCTGATGGATTACTTAAGGCAATCTTTGTTGTATGTAGCTTCTAAACAAGATCCTGTCATACCACCTCATCTTAAAGAACATTTCATAGAGCAAAGTGAAAAAGCCGGGCTAGGACTAATTTTGGGTTGGATTAGTGTCTTATTACAAGGGGAATCTCAACTAAAATATGCTGCAAATACCAGGCTTGCAGCCGAGTTGTTATTAGTTCAGGCCATTTATGAGAGTAATCCATCTAGAGGTAATAAAGAGCAAGAGATAAGGTTAAAAGAACTAGAGACCGAGGGCGGAGGAATTGGAGATTTAACTAAAACCCAATCGCTTAATAAGGCTTTAAGTAATAGCAAAGTTTCTAAGAGTAATTTAACAGGGGGAAAAATACAAACTTCAAATGCTGAATCTAGCATTACGGGATCTTTAAATAGCAAATCCTCAAATTTTGGATCAATTTCTCTAAAAGAAGAACAAAAAAACAAGGGATTAGCAATTACTCTGGATAATATTAACGGAAGATGGCCTGAAGTTCTAGAACAAGTTAAAAAGAGAAAGAAATCTACTCATGCTTTCTTGATGGAAGGAAAGCCGGGTAAGCTTGACGGTGATTCCTTAATACTGGTATTTAAACAGGGGTTTTCATTCCATCGGGATAAAGTTGATCAATTAGAAAATAAAACTACAGTTGAAGAAGTTCTAAAAGAAATTCTGGGGAAAAATATTAGTATAAAAAATGTGATGGAGGGTGATCTTGCTTTACAGCAGGATGCCCCAAATATTGATAACAACAAGGAACAGATCCTAGTTAAAAAGGCCGAAGAAATTTTTGGTCCAGAACTGGTGGTAGTAAAGGGACAGTCTAATTAGTATAGAGTTGGTCCTTAATAAATACTAAAGGAGTGTTTAATGTGGCTTTTAAAGGTATGGGTAACATGGGAAATATGAATCAAATGCTAAAGCAAGCACAGAAACTTCAAGAGGATATGGCCAAGGCACAAGAAGAACTACATACAAAAACTGTAGATGCTTCAGCCGGAGGCGGGGCAGTTACCGTGGTTGTTAATGGTAAGATGGATTTATTAGAGCTTAAAATAAAACCTGAGGCAGTAGATCCAGATGATGTTGAAATGCTGGAAGATCTGGTCAAAGCAGCCGTAAACGAGGGTTTACGTAAGGCCCAAGAGATGGTATCAATGGAAATGGGTAAATTAACCGGCGGTTTGAAAATTCCGGGGTTATTCTAAACATGAATTTTTTAAGTTATCCTCAACCTCTGGCTGAACTGATAGCAGCACTATCGCGATTACCGGGTATTGGGCCAAAGACTGCAGGTCGCTTAGCCTTTTGGTTATTACAACAACCTCAAGCTGCGGATTCACTAGCCCAGACAATTACCAGAGCTAAGAACTCTATTATTGAGTGTTCGGTTTGTTGTAACTATACAGATAAAGATCCATGTGAAATATGTTCGAGTAACATGCGTGATAAATCTCTTTTATGCGTGGTTGAACAGCCAAGAGATGTAGTTGCACTAGAAAAAACTCGAGAGTTCAAAGGGAACTATCACGTATTGCATGGAGTGCTATCACCCCTTGAGGGCATTGGTCCAGAGCAATTATCCATTCAAAAGCTGTTGCAAAGATTGGATGGAGTAAATGAGATAGTAATGGCTTTAAATCCTACAGTTGAGGGTGAGGCAACTGCTCTTTATCTCTCCAGATTACTAAAGCCTGCTGGGATTAAGGTAACTAGGATTGCTCACGGCTTGCCAGTCGGGGGAGATTTGGAATATGCTGATGAGGTAACTATTGCTAGAGCCCTTGAAGGGCGCCGCCAACTTTGAATTAAAATACATGGTCATGGTTCTACTTTGTCCAATTTGAGCATAGAAGTGTATCAAGAAAGGGACGGAGGTAGAATGCCATGACCTTTGTTTTTTTGGGACTTTTTTTGATCCTCATGGCTCTGGTAGTTAAGGTAACAATTGGCCGCACTAACGTCTTGTTAAAAATGTCAATACATGTACTAGGAGGAATAGTGGGGCTCTGGCTTTGTGATTTATTACTAAGTGTAATAGGAATTGAGATTCCGATAAACTTTTTTACAATTTTAATAGTTGGAGTATTGGGATTTCCGGGAGTACTTGCTCTTT
>JAJZSC010000378.1 GCA_021849995.1 Bacillota bacterium
ATAGCCGCCCCTAAACCTGTTAGTCTGGACATGAGTACGATCGAATTGTCAGCCCAGATAAATTATATAATATCAGCTTGTCGCAAATATTATACTCTTGATATAGACGATTATCTATCTCAAGAGTATAATATGGAAATAGAAAGTTATCTATATTCTAAATTGCATTTTTAGAAAAGAAACTGGAGTGATTTTTATGAAGTACAGCTACGCAGAATATGTTCTATTATTTAAGGCATTGGCTGATGAAACACGCCTAAAAATCATTGACTTACTTTCATTTGGCGAACTGTGTGCATGTCAATTATTAGAAAACTTTAATATTACACAACCAACCTTGTCCTATCATATGAAGATTCTATGTGATAGTCGGATTGTTACTGGAAGGCGTGATGGGGCGTGGATGTACTATAGTAACAATAGCGAGATAATAGACAATATCTCTGAATTTTTATCTGTGATTAAATCTGATAAGACAAAAGTATAAGCTAGTGTGATGGAAATAGAAAACAGTCAGTTAGAAATATCTAGAATAGAAGAGGGGGCAGTATCATGGACATTTCTAGCAGAGAAATTAAAATCATTCAAACTTCAACTCAGTTGACATTTAGCGATATTGTAGGTGCTTGGAAGGCCCGTTGGGGAATTAACAGAATGAATTATAAGGTTGAGCCCGGTCTTTATAGTGTCGGAAGTCCAGCTAGTAATTCTCCTGTTATGGTTACAGCTAATTATAAAATGAGCTTTGATATGCTACGAAAAGAATTAATTGGGTTGGATGCCTGGATTCTAGTGCTTGATACTAAGGGAATAAATGTATGGTGTGCTGCCGGAAAGGGCACATTCGGGACCAAGGAGCTTTTAAATCGTATTGCTATAGTACAACTGGAGAAGGTTGTTTCTCATAGAACGGTTATAGTACCTCAATTGGGTGCTCCGGGCATAAGTGCTCACGAGGTATTAAAGTATTCTGGTTTTAAAGTGCTTTATGGGCCGGTGAAGGCAAAGGATATAAAAGAGTTTATCAACTCAGGAATGAAAGCCTCCACTGAAATGCGGACGGTCAGGTTCAATACCTATGATAGACTGGTTTTGACTCCTGTGGAATTGGTCAGTACCTTCAAGGTCTCCTTAATAATTTTTGGCATACTCTTTTTGTTAAATCTCATTGGAGTTGGGCCTTTCGGTTTGATTGATTTTTACGCATATATGGGCGCTGTAATAGTAGGATGTGTATTAACTCCGGTCTTGCTGCCCTGGATTCCAGGCAGGGCTTTCGCATGGAAGGGATGGTTGGTGGGCTTTATTTGGGCTGTTATAGTTAATGTGTTTAATGGATGGCCGGAAGCACCACAATATAGTTTATTAAGAGCTCTAGGATATTTACTGATTCTGCCTTCTGTCTCTGCGTTTTTTGCAATGAACTTTACAGGTTCTTCAACTTTCACTTCCTTTTCAGGTGTTTTGAAAGAGATGAGAATAGCTGTTCCTGCGATTATTATCTCTATATTCTTAGGGATAGTTTTGATCCTGGTCAATAGCTTTATTAAGCTTTAAGGAGTTGTTAGTTATGAAGAATCGATATTTAAAAAACGTTTCTACTTTAAAACTGAAGACAGATAAATGTACGGGCTGTGGAAAGTGTATTGAGGTTTGCCCACATAATGTATTTGTTCTAAATGACGGTAAAACGCACATTGTCGATAAAGACCGTTGTATGGAATGCGGTGCATGCGTCAAGAACTGTCCGTTTAATGCAATAGAAGTTAAGCCGGGTGTTGGTTGTGCATACGCTATCATTATGGGCTGGCTGACTGGAACTGAACCAAGCTGCGACTGTTCGGATAACAGCAGCGGCGGCTGTTGTTAGAGGTTGATGCCTTTCCGCGGTGTTGACTAAAGGTTACAAAAAAAGAGTCTACCTTTTCGTTTCTCAAAGTAGACTCCATTTCTAGTTCTTAAGGCTTTAAAACTAAACTATCTTCGCAGTAGTGGTAGCTATGTCTTCGGCGGCACATACCTCTGCATTGCCCTCTGCGAGGATATTTTGTAGTTGGACAGGAGGATAGAAATGCCCGATATTTACTCGAATTTCCAAGAGTTGCAGTTACAAGAACAAGAAGGCCGGGATTATCAGATAATAACAAGTCATAATTGGCATCCGGTCTTAATCATAGCCCCACACGGTGGAAAAATTGAACATTATACCTCTCAAATTACGGAATGGATTGCGGGCAAAGATTTTGCCTGGTACGCTTTTGAGGGCATAAAAACAGACGGAAACAACCTGAGGCTTCATATTACCAGCCACAATTTTGATGAACCTACGTTAGTTCATGCTCTTGCTAACGCTCACCTAGTGTTGACCATTCACGGGCTTAGAGATTCCAGTGATGAATTCGTAATGATTGGTGGTCTGGATTCGGAAATCGGCAGTGAATTGAGAAATGCTCTCCAACGAAATGGTTTTCTTGTAAAAGAAAGTGAGCAAAGATATCGGGGTGAACGGGCTACAAATATCTGTAATCGAGGACGTACAGGTAAAGGGGTTCAATTAGAAATTAGTTTGGCTTTAAGAAAAAGGATTTATGAGGATGTGGAGCACAGAATTCGATTCGTTGAGACGATCAGATCAGTAATTAAAGCTCATCAATAATGTTAACCTCAATAATCTTTTAAGTAAGTACTTTAAACTGTTGTTATACAAGATAGCAGGATAAAAAAACTGAAGTCGCGGGTATGATTAAATACTATGTTGAGCTTAACTCTTTTTTGGTCGAAATCGGAAAGAGAGGGGCTAAATGAAAAACAAGCGCGGTCACAATGGTCCTCTTTTCTTTTTAAGCACACTCGGAATATTAGATACTTTATTAGTTCTTCAATATAACAGAGGGATTAATCTAGGGACACTTTTACCGGGCATCTTAGGGGGATTGCTGCTCGTATGGGCTTTAGCTAGGGGTTTCCTACGGAGATCCCGGCCCCTAAGTCAAGCAAGCCCATTGATCTTGAGAGTTCGCCAAGTCGCGATCTCAATGTTTCTAATGGGGTTGATCTCATTTCTATTGGTAGAGGGGGCTATTATTAAGAATGCCCAGCCTGATCCATTTGTAGAGGTGGATTATCTAATTATTTTGGGAGCAGGTCTTAACGGGGAACAACTTTCTTGGACGCTTTGGGAGAGGATGCAAAAGGGGTTAGAATATTTGGAAGAGCACCCAAGGGCAAAAGTCATCCTATCAGGGGGTCAAGGTTTTGGAGAAAAAATATCTGAAGCGGAAGGAATGCGCCGTTTCTTAGTTGATCACGGAATTGCCAACGAGCGCATCCTTAAAGAGGAGCAATCAACCAGCACGATGGAGAACTTTCGATTTAGCAAAGAAATATTAGCCCAGCAACCGAGTTTTCAAAACACAAGTCGGATTGCAGTAATCACAAGCGATTTTCATCTCTTCCGCTCAAAAATTCTGGCTCGGCGAAATGGAATAATTCCGGTGGGCATTCCGTCTCAGACCCCATGGTATCTTGTGCCAAATCTCTATTTGAGAGAGTATTTTGCGGTTGTGAAATCACTTATTTTTGATCGATAAGACTAAAGACGCCAATATTGTCTCATGAAATTTTAAGGCTCGGAGTATTTTTATCGCGTGGGAGAGTGAGTTTAAAGAGGCTATTTTCCTTTGAAGAGATAAAAATGATCTTATAAATTCAAATTGACAAAAATGCTGCAAGGCTTTACAATTCCTATATACCCTAATGGGGTATATAGGAATTGTGTTCATTTTTATCTTGGAAGGGGATAAAGTTATGAATCAAAACATTATGATAGCTATTTTATTATTAGTAGTTCTCGTGCTCTGGACATTTATGCAATACTTGAGTAATAGAGGAATTGTAAGTATTAGTCCTTCAGATGCCAAAAAGAGATTGGATACTGAAAAAGGGATTATTCTTCTTGATGTCAGAACCAAAGAGGAATATATCGAGAAACACCTACCTAAAAGCATTTTG
>JAJZSC010000379.1 GCA_021849995.1 Bacillota bacterium
ATGCAGTTGAAAGATATTCATTAGTACATTAATAATATTGTTCCCTGTTAACTAAATAGATACATAGTGTTTGAGAGTAGGCTGAATAAAATAATTATTCAGCTCCGACTCCATTATCCACTTATTCGTTCTCTAAACTTAAGCCTTAACAACCTTTACACGGGTATCATAGAAACAAATACTTCCACCTGTAATATCCTGTAGCCCCACATTTTTTAGCACGGGGTCTACTCGCATCACAGGATTGAAATGTGTTCCTTTACCACGTCTAGGATCTCCTTTAATAACCTTACCATCGACATTAATATCGCGAGAACCATAAGCAAAGTGCCCAAAGCTCACATGAAAGGCTACGGTTCCAGGACGCATCCCTTGGACCAATTTCACCTTGGCGACCATTTGCATTTCGCCTTGAGGTCCGAGCTTCCAGACTCCATCTGGGTTCGTTGCCGATAGAAGACGAACTTTATCCCCATCTTTAAGTCCCAGCTTTTCTCCATCGACTGCATTCATCATTAAGCTATTTTCTTTCTCCAGCGCTAACAACCAGTAGTTTCCAGCCGTTCTAGATTTGGTATGATGAATAGGTCGATAGGTAATTAAGCTAAACGGAAACCCATCTTTTTCATCCGTCAGTAATTTACCGGTGCAATCCGTTGGGCCTGCCACATAAGCCGCATGAGAAATAAAATTCTTACCCGTCATGGTATTTTTAGTCTTGGCAGTTTTTTCCTGATAGATATTTACGAGAGCTCCATACTTGTTTTTTAGTTTTTCTCCCTCGTAGGTGTCCGAGTCATCCTGGAAGCGTCCGCCTCGGTTGAGAACATAGACTACCTTCTTCCAGTTAGCAACCCCACAGGCTTCCTTCCAGCGTTCTGGATCAAAGACAGATTTCGGAAGATGCTTCCTAGCAGCTAGGAAAATCTTTTCTTCCTCCTCACTGGCATCAGGCACCGGCTTGCCATCCGTCGCTACATTAGCAACTTGTTTCAAGTAAAGGTGATCTGAATGAGTTAGTGGGACACCTTTTTCAAAACCATCCGATCCAAAGCCCGGTAGATTCATTTTCTCTGCGAGTCCTAGCAGGAAGCTCTCCAAACTCATCGGCACTTCCTGGCCATAGACTTTCGCATTATCTGTGAGCGGTGGCGCAGCAGGCTGGCGAATCGGTTGGGTTTTATGCGGAATATTGGGATGACCCCCTTGGAATTCCCAGCGTTCCAGATACGTGAGATCTGGAATGATATAATCCGCAAAGGTGGACGTCTCGCCCACGGTAATATCAAAGGCTACAAACAACGGAACTTTCTTAACATCCGTTATGATATCCACCAAAGGACCCGCAGCTGGCAACGTATAAATAGGTGACCCCATATAAAGAAACAAGGCTTTGCAAGGATAAGGGTAAGCATCTCCCATGGAAGGAAGAACTTCCTGATAAACATCACTCGCTAAGGGGAACCAAGGTCGTTTCGCAGGATACCCGCTAAAGATGGTCGTATCTTCGTACTTCACATTATGGCGTACCAAAGAGACCCCAAAGTCCGGTAATTTACCGGGCTGATTTGCTACCTTATAGACCTGACCTTCTTTAGCACCTGCTGGACTGTAGTTGGTTGCTTTAATAAAGCCTCCTTTATAGTCAAAATTGCCATTCAAGACATTGAGTGTAAACCAGGCAAAGTTATTGTAAAAGCCGTTCGTATGCTGAGAAGGTCCACGATGGATATCGACCACCGCTTTTTTGCCATGGCTCGTAAATTCCTTAGCCAGAGTTTCAATCTCCCCCGCTTCTACCCCTGCAATCTCAGCCCATTCCGCGATATTCTTCTTACTTGCTTCCTCTTTCAGAATCATTAGGGAGCTCTTAACCTTAATTCCATTGATCTCGGTGTCGACGAGCAAATCCCCAGTTACCGCCTCGGTCTCACTGTTGGGATCAAACATAACCGGCTGGCCGTCCTTAAAGACGACAAACAATTCATCCTCATACTCTAGGCCCTCTGCGGAGGTCTTCTTAACTTTTGCACCACCGATTTCATGTGCTCGTAAAAAAGCACCTGGTTTTCCGTTTTCAATCTTTACCAGCCAAGCACCATTGGACCAAGTCGGTTCTCCAGCAGCTTTCGCAGCTGCTTTATTAGCACACGCTAGATATTTAGCATCATAGCGTTGATTTTCAATAATCCAGCGAATCATACCCATAGCAATCCCAGCATCTTCTCCCGGTTTAGCCGGCAACCATTTCCAAGCTTTAGAGGCAAGTTTTGAGAAGCGCGGATCAACACAGGCAAACTTCAGACGCCCGGACGAAAGACCCTCTACAATACGGGAGGTCTGGAGCGGTGGTCCATAGTTCGCTTCAAAATGGTTAGCCCCCACAAAAAGGATAAATTCAGCGCCTGAATACTCTCCCTGCCAGTAGAATTTGCTTCCGCCAGTCCAGGACATCGCATTTTTGGTGGCATCGTATTGCCATTGTTCACTCATGGCCTTACCGGTGAAGTAGAGAGAACCTTGGCATACCGTGGTATGACCGTGAGCATTGGTGGAGCCCATACCTCCGTAGGTAAAGCGCTTCAGTAGATCCCCACGTCCATCCTTTAAACGACCCCAATTGAATACAAATTGGTTATTCTTGGCCCCTAAATCCGGGTGATCAGGATCAATTAATTTATCCAAGTGCTCCTTAAATTTTTCCTTAAATCCATTCACGAACAGTTGCTTCTTTTCCTTGTCTTTCTCTGCGAGGATTTTCGCGATCTCGGCGGACATATCTTTCCCAAGTTTGGCGTCTTTCACTGCGCGGATCTGATTGAGACCCTCCACGACGCGGTCTTCCTCTCCCGGTACATTAGCAAATAGTTTGCCTCCGTTGGCGATCTCTTCTAAAGCTTGCTCAAACGGAATCCCAACCCATTTATTTTCTCCTCGCTTGCCAACTCGTTTCAGAACTTTACGAATTCGGTAAGGATCATAATAGGCCTGAAGTCCAGACTGCCCTTTCGGACAAATAGCCGCGTCCACTTTACTGATCGTAGCTTTGTAGTCCGATTTGTACGGTAAATGAGGATAGAGGTTCCACGGAGAATAGGGATTTCCTTCGATTTTTAGAGGCATCCCCTCACCGGATTTCACTTTAATTGGGCAACCTGTATTACACTGCAAGCAAGCAGAATTAATGATCGCTTCTGGATTGTTAAATCCGTACTCCCCACCCTCTTCCAGAGTACCGGCATTTGCACGCCTCCCCATGTCTAAGAGTAAAGGACTACCGCCCACAAACGCTGCGCCTGTAGCGACTGTAGCTCCCGTTATGAATGTTCTACGACTAATCTTTCGTGGGGTGCTTCTTTGTTTTAGTTCGTCCGCTTCTTTCTTAATCATCGTTTTACCTCCTATTCTTAAACGTTGACTGCTTTATTCGATTTTGTTGAGCCCTCAGTTTGGTCCCTCAAGACTATAGGAATCAACCAAGATATGGCTAAAATAACAGCGGCCAAAAGCCCAACTGCAACGAACCATTCGACGATCGACGGTGTATAGCTAAGACTCAATCTAGAATCTTGGAACGCCTCTGGCAAGCCAGCTAAATCTGCTTGAGTAAATGCTGCTGTCACAAATGTAACTTTATAGGCCAATATTCCCATGAGCGATATAAGCGCTCCCAGGAGTGCCGTTGCCGGTTTGGTCAAGAGATAAATGGCTACCAAGCCTCCTAGTCCTACAAACAAAACCCAGAATCTCCAGTCTGTCAGTTGGGCCATGGCTTCCGGTAACTTCGTTTCTAAGGCAAGATGTCCTACTTCGACTACGAGGTGCAAGACGATGGCGTACAGCAATAGTTTGCGCAGTCCGCTTCCAGCTTGCTTAAGCAAATCAGGTGCGCATAGAGCAGCCGCACCGTAGATCAAGGCTCCCCCTGCCACAAGCGCAGACGTGACAAAGGCCAAGGCACTACCCCAATTGTTCCAAAGAGGGCGGGCAATCATATC
>JAJZSC010000380.1 GCA_021849995.1 Bacillota bacterium
CAGCCACAACGATGCATTCCACATCGTCTGAACGTGCAGCGACATCTTCTATATCCTGGGGCGATTTGGCTCTATGAACCGATACCTCGTACCCACCTTCTTGGAAAATACGGATAACTGTATCTACGTGACTTATTAACTTTCTCCTACCCGCATACGGGTTATAGATTAAACGCAAGTTTTTTGGACTCATTCTTGATCAATATCCTTTTCTTAGGTCAATTATGTTTATCATTTTCATCCTGTCCGGATAAGCTGCCAGATTTTGAGCAAACACATCATACATCCGATCAGTATAAAAGGCAGAACGTCCACCGATATGAGGAGTTATAAAAACATTATCCATTTCCCAGAAAGGACTGCTTTCCGGTAATGGTTCTTGAACAAATACATCAAGGGCAGCGGCTGCAACCTTCCCGGAATTGAGAGCAGAGAGTAATGCCTCTTCATCCACCACAGGCCCACGGGCAACATTAATAAAGTAAGTTCCTTTTTTCAGGGCCGAGAATATCTCTTCATTAAACATGCCCTTAGTATCCGGCGTGAGAGGAAGAATCACAACTACCATATCACTTAGCTGCAGAAACTCTTTTAAATTATCCATGCTTCCGACCTTATCAAAGGCAGGATTTGCCGTACCGCTCTTGGATATACCAAGGACTTTCATTCCGAATGCCCGGCAGCGCTCCGCCACCGTCTCCCCAATTCGGCCAGCCCCTACAATACAAACAGTTTTATTATATAACTCATCTATGCGGAATTTAACGCTCCAAACCTTGTTTTGTTGCTGGCGGGCTACAGTCTGACCCTGCCTTACCAAGTGCAGCATGCTCCATAATACATGTTCGGCCATTTGAATAGCATGCGCTCCCCTGACATTAGTAAGGATAATGTCCCGTTCAGAGACAACCTTAAGTGGTATTCTATCTACTCCGGCGCTCATTCCCTGAATCCACTTTACGTTAGGGTATAAATCTAAAGTTTTTTCCCGAACGTCCCAACCATAAGTGAGGATTGCTTCAACCTTTTCATCAGGCTCACTGAATTCTTTGGTATAGACGAATTCCAGGTCTTCTCTGAGGTTTTTGAATTTCTCCAGCTGTTCGCTTGAGACCTGAATAGTACTTAAAACTTTCAACTCTTATTCCTCCTATATTTGGCATTCCTTCTACTTAAGATTCTCCGGATTCAACCCTTCAAGCACTGGTAGCACAAATAAACCATCTTTTCGAACTAGAACATCATCAAAATATATCTCTCCTCCACCATGCTCCGGACGTTGAATACAAACTAAATCCCAGTGTACGGCAGACTTGTTGCCATTACTACATTCATCATAACAGGAACCCGGAGTGAAATGGAAACTCCCTGCAATTTTCTCGTCAAACAGTGTATCTTTCATCGGCTTTAATATATAGGGGTTTACTCCTAAAGCAAATTCCCCTACATAGCGAGCACCTTCATCAGTGTTAAATATCTTTTCTATTCTTTCCGAATCATTGGCGGTCGCCTTAACTATTTTTCCAGCTTCAAATTCTAAAACAACGTTTTCGTAGTTAAAGCCTTGGTAGACAGCCGGTGTGTTATAGGTAATCCTACCGTTTACTGAATTCTTATGGGGGGCAGTAAAAATCTCCCCGTCTGGTATGTTTAAATGTCCATCACATTTGATGGCAGGCATTCCTTTTATGGAAAACTCCAGATCTGTGCCTGGCCCGACAATCCGAACCTTATCTGCCCGTTCCATAAGATCTTTAAGCGGATCCATAGCCACAGACATTTTAGAATAATCAAGATTGCATACATCAAAATAAAAATCTTCAAAACTCTCTATGCTGGTGTTGGCAAGCTGGGCCATCGCGGCATTTGGATAACGCATGACTAGCCAGCGTGTATGAGGAACTCTTTGGTCTGAATGAACAGGCTTTGAGTAATGAGACATGTATATGCTCAACTTATCGCTTGAAATATCTGCCCATTCATTTGCGTTTTCTCCTGCTCTGATTCCGATATAAGCCTGCATTTCTTTCATTCTGGCCAAGTCCCACCTGGCCATAGCTTGAGCCTGGTCTACGGAAAACTCTTTTAGGATTTCCCTCATTAAGGTATGATTTGTTATAGTTATGAAAGGAACCCCACCAGCTTTGTAGACTTGCTTGATTAGAGCCTGAGCCAAGGGTATTTCTAGTCCTGCCACTTCGACTAACACTTTCTCTCCCGGCTGGATTCCAAGTGAATAGTTAACAATCGTATCCGCCAGTTTTTCAATTCTGCTGTCTTTCAATATTAACCCCTTCTTTCTGGTTGAATCCTTGATTTATTAACGAAGCGTGCTATTCTCTATAAAAATAACACTTCCCGCTGATAACTGCTTTCTCTAACTGATTCCGGTTGGACAGATACGAGAGAAAAGCTCCTACTGTCGCGTGAGTCCGGTAATAATGAGGAATATCTGCTTCAGTCTGGTTTTTTGTTAAAACTTTTTCCGTAATATCTTCTCTGGTACAGGGTTGATAACACCATTCCAAAATCTCTTCAATATACTCATCAATACGGGCTTTGTTTTTAGCGCACAAATCAGTAATTGATGTGTAAACTTTCTGTGCGTGGGAAAGTACTACATAATCTGCTTTCACTTGGGCAAGCTTTTCGATAGTCTGAAGCTGTAACTCGATATCGAGTAAAAAAGGAAAACTGTATTTTTCCATTATTTCTTCACTGAATAAACTGTCCCCTACAAATAATACCGAATCTGATGTTAAAACTCCAATTTGATTATACGTATGTCCAGGCAATGCCAATATCTCGTAATTTTTCTCGCCTAATTCTAATTTTCCTTTTTCGATTAGAAAGTCCATCTCAATTGCTGGCCCTTTCAAAAAACGGTTCTCCAGTTCCCGTAAGGGCCTAGCTCCATAAAAAGATTCGCTTTCTATTCTGGGATTCGCCATCCAAACCGCTTCCCCTGGATGTGAATACCTAAGCAAACCAGTATATTGTTCCTTTAACCATTTTACCGCCCCGTAATGATCTGGATGGGCATGTGTTATCACAACGTACTTCGGTTTTAGACCTTCTTCTTCTACAGCCTGGGCAAGCAGTCGACTTGATGTGGAGTCAAGTCCTGCATCTATTAAAAGGGCCATAGAATTTTTATACTTAACTATGCCGACATTCGTTGGCCCTTGAAAATAATATGAATGACCTTGGATCTTATGTAATCTCATATATCCTTTTATATCCTTTCCAAAATTCATGACTAATAGATAGATATTTGAATTAAAAGGTTAAAACAAGTTTTCGAATATCTTAACCCAAATGGTTTCGATTAAAAGATAAAACGGAAATTTATCTTTGATACGAATAAATACTAACCTAACTTAACTTAAGGGAGCAAATCAATGTCAGACGATTTATGGGAATACACTCTCCAACCTCAAGATGAGGGAAAAACCTTTCAAGAGATTTTAAAAAGAAAATTCCACTTTTCAACCAAGCTCATCCAGCAACTGAAAAAGGGTGAGTTTGTCTGGGTTGACGGCGAATTCACCTTTCTTAGCGCGACAGGCCAATCAGGACAAACCCTAAGAATTAAGCTAGTGGCACCAGAAGAAGCTACTATCCCAGGTGAACAGCTCCCTTTAGACATTCTGTTCGAAGATGATTATTTCCTGGCAGTAAATAAACCTGCTGGTCAAGTTGTCCACCCTACTCCCCGCTATCCTTCTGGTACTATTGGAAACGCGGTAGTGGGGTACTTAGCTTCCAAAGGCGATACTAGACCTTTTCGCCCGATCAATCGGCTGGATCGAAATACTTCCGGGGTTATTGTAATTGCCAAGAACCGCTTCGCGCATCAACAACTGGCCTGGCAACAGGAACGCGGGCAGATCAAAAAAGTCTATCTGGGAGTAGTTTCTGGCGTCTTAAGTCAAGATCATGGAGAAATTAGAGAACCAATAAGACTAGTCCCTGGAAGCTTTATCCAACGCCA
>JAJZSC010000381.1 GCA_021849995.1 Bacillota bacterium
AATACCAATTCTGTTAAGTTTGTTTCAACTAAGTACACCGTTATCTCGTGGTTTATTAAAAACTCACCGATTGCAGAAATGGCAATCTTTAACGCCTGGTCCTTTGGGTATCCATAGATTCCGGATGAGATCAATGGAAAGACGATTGATTGGCACCCATGCCCCAAAGCAAGCGACAGCGAGTTGGTATAGCATTGATGCAACAGATGAGCCTCCCCCGAGCTGCCGCCACGCCAGATAGGACCCACTGTATGGATAATGTACTTCGCAGGAAGGTTATGACCGCTGGTAATAACAGCTTCGCCAGTATTACACCTTCCGATCAAGTCACATTCTTCCTGCAATTTTTCAGCCCCCGCGGCAGAGAAGATTGCGCCACATACACCACCACCCATCTTTAGAGCAGTGTTGGCAGCATTGACTATGGCATCAACAGACATTTTAGTTATCTCATTTCGGACTATTTTCAGCGGCATAGGGGCAGTCTCCTTTCGAGGTTACTTGGGATCATAGCAATTTTCAATATCACTTTTAACCGCTTCAATCCTGTTAAAAATATTTATATCTTACCCAAGCTCTTGTCTCTGGTTTAGTTAAAGCTTTCAAAGATAATAAACCGGTATAGTGGCATCTATCCATCTATCTGGAAGTTCATTAAATCGTCCCAAAAATCTGCCAAACTGCTCTTGTTTCCAGGCATAACCCCTTTGGTGGTCTGGAATGCGAAACAACTTTTTTTGAAAAAGTTGAGATATGGATTGTAATTCGTTCATCGCAATCTTCCTCACTGATTCTAATTCGGCTAATGCTTTTCAATAATAACTTTTATATAATACTTGCATCATCCCTCCTTACAGATTTACGTAATTCGGTAATGCAAAAGAAAAAAAGACCGGTCAAGGTTAATAAAAAGAGGCTTCTCAAAAGTTCAGTGAACTCATGAGAAGCCTCCGATCTTAATACCTAATCCATAAATCAATCATGACTAGGATCTGCATTATTATTACTTGTAATATCAGTCTTTTCCGCTATTACTTTTGACTTTGGTGTTATTATTCCTGGTTTAGGAGTATTTCCTCGTGGTAAGAATTTTGTATCGTTGCTTTTACCTATGATTGCCATATTTTTAATCTCCTTTATATTAAAGCTAAATTTAGTTTCTGCAAAAGGCAGAATTCTAAAACGTTAATTTATGCCATTAAAAAGATAACCAAAGCACGAAATATCAAACCGAATTTAGTATAATTATCTAAATGCTAGCCCGGTTCTTAATGCAAAGCCCGATTTAATTTAGTCTCCACATAAAGAATCATACTTGTGCTCCAAAATCAACTAACCCGCCACGGATTGAATCCAAGAACCCAACCTCGGCAAAAAACTTTTCAGGTTCTGAAAGAACTTGAATATCAAAAGGTGCAGAAGGTGGGAAAAAGGGGCTCCTCCTCTTAGGTGTATTTCCACTCCTCTCCATTTTCCCAATCGAAGCCTTGTTCAATTAGTTTCTTAGATAGATCGGCATCAAATTTTGCCAGCGGTGTATCTGCAAAATTCAGGAACTTCTTCATTTCAAGAATTCTTTTTTGCCTCGTAATCCCTGACAACTCAGCTTCCTCTATGGTAGCTTTTCTTCTCGAGTGAAAAGCCTTCTGCCATGAAGGTTAATAAGCTCGCCAAATATTTAAAGTTTGCGGCTTTAAGGCCATATAAGAGTATCGGATTCGTTCTGTATAAAACACCGAGACTACCCTACTATAAGCTTATTAGTCTTCTTCAAATACTTTGCAGGAATTGGTCTATAGAGTCTCCAAACTATGTTCATAGGCCTACTTCCTTCATGTCGAACATAATCTGCTAAACCAAGAAAAGTATAGGGTGAGGTACCATTTAGATCATTTTTATATTCCCGCACAAATAGCAGGATCTTACTTCCTAATGTTTTATGATTAATATAACGCTGACCAGTTTGAGAATCAGCGGAAGTAGTACTTTGGCTTTGCCAATGAAACAACCTTTCATTGATTGAGTAGTCATTATACATGGTACTCGGTGAATAATCCTTATCAGTTTTGTTCAGCGTGATAAAGAAAATATCAATGTTCATCTCCCTTAAATACTTCACACCCTCACGGACGGTAGCTGGTTTCATAAAATCTATTGCTACTAAGATTTGATCTCTAGTATAGGTACAGTGCAAATCAAGAGGACAGTCAAAGCCCAAGTTTACCTGTTCGTCCATGAAATCAATCTTATCGAAATTATAGCGTAAAATTTCAAGAATTTCTGTAAGCAGCACTGGAGAGTTTTTCAACAGTAATAGACTTTCTTCTAGGGATGAGAAACCGCACTCTTCAATAGATTTCTGCCAGATTGTAAAATGAAACATCTGCAGCATCCTAATTTCTGATCCACTTAGGCTTGTTAGATTAACCCGATCGAGCTGAGGCAGAATTTTCAGCAGAAAACTAATCCATCGTCTAGAATCAATAGCACTTATCCGCCTCAAGGCCTTCGTGATAGTAGTTTCTAAAGGTTCTTCAAAGTCCTCTTTCACATGGGCCAATACCCTAAGTCTGGAAAAACTTACTTTAGACTTATAGATCTCCTTTATTTCAAGATGATAATGCCCTAAAAAATTAGGGAGGTTTAACTCAAGCCCAGTATCCTCTGTAAAGCTGGCGATCCTTGAAATAAGACCTGTCCTGTTACTATAGGAGCTACGAATATTATCGAGGATATATCCTTTAGCTTTCCGTTCTAGCTGAATAAAACAGCCTTTCGGTAAGGAAGTAAAACCTTCCTTAATCTCCTTTTGGACACTCCTCGTAGTATTGCTTAATAAGGCCGCGAATTTATCTTCAAAATTATATTTCTTATTGGCTTGTCCGATAAAATCGAGCACGGTTAAACATTCCTTATCCCCAGTCAATCGAAGTCCACGCCCAAGCTGTTGCAAAAATATTGTTAAACTTTCCGTAGGACGTAAAAACAAGATAGTATTAACTTCAGGAATATCCACACCCTCGTTATATAAATCGACCACAAAGATAAATCGGATCTCCCCGTCAACTAACCTTCTCTTGGCCGAATTTCGCTCATCTTCACTTGAATTAGATATCAGATATATAGACGGGATCCCTAGTCTATTAAAGGAGCGTGCCATATATTCAGCATGTTCTTTTGATACACAAAAACCTAAACCCTTAATCTCTTCAAGGTCTGTTGTATATTTATTAATAGCTTTAACAATCATACTAACTCGCAAGTCATTACCTGTATAAAGCTTAGAAAGTTCACTTTTTTCATATCCTCCACGTGACCATTTCAAACTTTGGAGGTCTACATGGTCTGCAACTCCGAAGTACTGAAACGGACAGAGCAGCTTACGATCGATAGCTTCGGGCAGACGGATCTCTGCTGCAATTCTCTGGTCAAAGTATTCTAATATACTTTTGCCATCCATACGCTCTGGGGTTGCTGTTAGTCCAAGTAATATTTTCGGCTTATAATAGGTAAGCAGCTTTTGATAGGTTGGTGCTGCAGCATGATGGAATTCATCAATCACGATAAAATCATAAAAATCAGGGGATGTAATTTGATCTAGCTCCCTAGAGTTAAAGGTCTGGATAGAAATAAATAAATGATCAATGTTTTCCGGTTTGTGATTTCCTACAAAGAGTTCCCCAAAGTTAGCATCCTTCAAAACTCCTCGAAAACAAAAAAGACTTTGCTTCAAGATTTCTTCTCGGTGTGCTACAAAAAGTAGCCTGCAAGGCTTGTTCTTATTCTCCTTCCTAAAGCGTTGATAATCAAAAGCTGATATAGCTGTTTTTCCAGTACCCGTAGCAGCAACAATCAGGTTACGATAATACCTTCTTACCTTTCTTTCTACATCTAGTCGGTCCAATATTTCTTGCTGATAAGAGAAAGGCGTGAGATCGAAAAGATAGGAATTACCTTCATCTTTTCCTTCGTATTTTTCTCTTTTTAGG
>JAJZSC010000382.1 GCA_021849995.1 Bacillota bacterium
GATCTCTTTTACTCGTGCATCTTGCATTGCCTCTGGGGGAATCATTTTGATTGCTAATGTAATTGCTAGTGGAATCAATATTACATCATCCAAATAACCCAATACAGGAATAAAGTCTGGAATAAAATCAATGGGACTGAAGGCGTATCCTACAATAATGGCAACCCATAATTTAGCGTACCAAGGTACTCTAGGATCACGATATGCAAAATAGAGCGCATAAACTTCGGACTTAAGTTTCTTAGCCCTTTGTCGAAGGGTTTCTTTATGCTTTGCTTCTATGTAAATTCAACTCCTTAAACAATGTTTACGAAATAATTCTATCGAGTTTCTAAAAATTCCTTTAATAATAACAAGAAAGCGTAGGACTTTATTTCATCCTACGCATTAGTTTTTCTGAGTCGTTAATTAGTATCCCGAATCACCAATACTGGTGTATTAGCGCAAGTTACTACTTTTTGAGCTACGCTCCCTATGAGTAGTTGCTTCAACCTACCTAACCCCCGGGTACCAACTACAATCAAATCAAAATTACCTTCGTAGGCATATCGTATCATTGTTTCTGCGGGGTTTCCCGTTAGGAGGACACAACTTATCTCTAAACTCTGTTCTTTCCCTTTTGCTTTGAGTTTATTGAATTCAATTTCAAACTGCTTTCTTGCTTGCCCTAATGATTCATCTATTTCATCAAAAATAGGGCTGAAGTCTGGAAGTTGAACTACCGTGAGTACAGTGATTGCAGCCTTAAGTGAAATTGCCAAATCTATAACCTCGACAAAAGCTTTATAGCTGCTCGGCGATCCGTCAAAACCTAAAAGGATTTTTCTAATCTTCATTTGGCACCTCCTTCGGCATTCAAACCAATATCCACGTTTTCTTTAGGATGTTTAATCCGTTGAATTAGTCTGACCGGTAAAAAATACTTCTGGGCAATCACTGTTGGGACAATTGCACTTAAAATGACCACCGTGACAATAACACTATATTGCGAGCTGGTTATGTGCTGGTTAGTTAAACCATATAGGGCTGATATTGTGCCGAAGGTAAGGCCTGTGCTCAGTAACAATGTCTTATACATGCCATCTTTTTTCTCATAACCCAGGAAATACGTGGCTGGAAGAACTCCTAAAAACTTTGCGCTTACCTTTATTAAAAGGAGTAACATGATAAGTCCAAACATGGTGATGAGGGCAGGAACGGAAACAAGCGCACCGGCTTTAATAAAGTAGAATGGTGTAAACGCCACGAAAGCAATTGCTCTCATCTTATGCAAAGTTTCTCTATACTTCATGAAGAATCCCGCCATAGCAAGCCCAATAATGTATGCCGGAAGCACTGCTTCACTCCCGGAATACACGGCAAGATAGGCTAACAAAAGTAGAATTAATAGCACAAATTTGATTTCCGGTTCACTAACTTTTCCACTATAGGCCTGAAAGATTTTCGCAGCTACAGGTGTACCAAGCCCAACTGCAAGCGTTAATATACCGGCAAACAAAACTAATTTGATGGAGAAACCTGTAAACAGTAACCCTAGCGCCATAACTGTTCCTAAATCAGTGACAAAACAAGCTGCTAGAATTGCCTGCCCAAATGATGTACCTGATAGCCCAGTTTCAACCATGACTGCATAAACAACTGCAACTGATGTGGTCGAAAGTGCAATGCCTGTTATTTTAGAAGCGTTCCAGGTCCAGCCCAGTCCGTAATAAGCAACGGTCATGCCTAAAATAAATGGGAGCAAAAAGGACAAGAAACCGATGATTAGGCTCTGCTTTAAGTTACTCTTTAAACTCTCTGGGTCAATTTCAGCGCCGGCGAGAAATGTAAGAATGACAGACCCCAAACTTGCTAAGAAATTTACCCAATTTGTTATTTCGAGGTGCATCACATTCCCGCCAAATACACCTACAGCAATTTCGATAAGCGCTACAGATATTCCGAAACGGATAGAAATGAGGCTTGCAATAAAAGCGAGGAAAATCCATTGGGTTGCAATCCAAAATGTTTGATCCAAAACAAATCCACCTCCTACTTATTTGGCTTGGACAAAGCAAAAGCTCCTACCTCACAAAAGGTAGGAGCCATTAGCCATCGGCACTGATTACTATCAAGCTTTGTTCAACGAGCCCCATCGTTGTTTATTTATTTAATCTGATTTTAGATGATGGACAAATTAAAGTTCAATAGATTATTTTCCGTATTTATGGACTTCAATATCAGTTGTAAAAACCAAACCCTTCGGCACCATTTCACATATTTCAGGAAGAATTCCTTCAATCCTGTCTGAGCTATCTACGATTTCTAACACCATCGGAAGGTCGGATGACATCTCAAGGATACGATAAGTATGCAGGACTTTATCTTGACCGTATCCCTCAATACCTCGCAACACAGTAACGCCACTGATGCCCTTTTCTTTAAGCCAATAAATTAAATGCTGGTATAAGGGCTTATTTTCATAACGCTCTTTTTCACCAACATATATTTTAAGTAACTTTGCTTTACCAATCATATTAAGCACCTCCACTAATATTTATATGATCCGTGCTAGGCCTATTCCCAGAGCAGCAGTAATCCCTCAACAAACACAAGTCCACACTTTACATTAAAAAATGCTTGGCATCTAAACTACTCCAAGCATTCCTTGTAATTATTCTAGTTCGGAGTCGATTAAACACGGATAACTAGCTAATATTCTAAAGGGTTTAAAGTATATTAACTGAACTTCCAATTAGAGCTTATCTTCAAGGTAAACACTGGATTCTTTGCTTCACAATATTCTACGAATACGTAATAGCTACAAAGCCATTCCCAGAAAATCCGCGCATGGACGCGCGGCCTTTTGCGTACGGTTTCGTATAACTCGTCCCTATGCCGCGTCCGCGGCATCTATGATAATGAAAACTTTTACCTATAAATATATATTAGCCTCTTTCCATCCTCCATTATTTTCAGTATAAGAAATGCATAGACTGGATTGTCAGAACGCGGTCAACGATTGTGGTATTTATGAAACTGAAGTTAAAACCTTTTCAACAATGATGAACGGCATTGAGGTAAAGAACAGTTCAATCTATATCGGATTTTCCAAGAGGCGATTACTAACACTTTGCGTCACGCCAATGCTGATTTTGCTCAAATTTCTATTTCTGGCGATAAGGAATTATTGTATTTTTCCTACTCGGATAATGGATCTGGAACAAATTTAATTGAATTTGGAAATGGTTTAATTAGAAATGGTTTAAAAGGTATTAATGAGAGAATCTCTGACATTGGCGGTACTGTATCTTTTCATTCGAGGCCGACCAACCTATCGTCTGTGAAGGTTTAAAAGTCATTCTTCAACTGGAAGAGGATTTTTTAGTTGTTGGTATTTGTCACAATGGACAAGATGCTCTAAACCTGTGCGAGCGGACAAAACCTGATATCGTTCTGATGGACGCACGAATGCCTGTAATGAGTGGCATTGCGGCAACTAAAGAAATAAGTAGTCTCTATCCAGATACCAAGGTGCTAATTCTTACTACTTTCAATGAAGATATGTTAATTTTTGAAGGTTTGCAGAACGGGGCCAAATGCGGGCAAGGTATTCTGCTGTTGGTTATAGGTTAGGCCTTTACCAGTTTCTTTGAAGGTTTGTTGCCTCATGTTCAGTGCATAGTTATAGAGTTTACGGCAAAGCTTGAGGGTATAGAACATTAGCTCCTGCTGCTCTCTGGTCGGGTGGATTTCGAAGCGATAGACGGTTTGCAAAGCTTATCCCTCTTTTCCCTCTGGGATTTGATATATCTCTTGAGAATTTCGAGTGGTGCTTCACCAGTTGTTAGCAAACAATAACTTACGACTGACTCTATTATACTACAAAATTCAGCTATTTCACTATACCGCTCTACACACTTTAACCTTGGCGATTCGCTTGTCATCCGCTTTTTCCACCTTAAAAACAATCCCGTTGTATTCAATCAGATC
>JAJZSC010000383.1 GCA_021849995.1 Bacillota bacterium
CCTCAGGGATGGGCGGTATCCGTACTTCCGGAGATCTGGTGGCACGGGTAATGTCTAAAGGACGGAAAATTAGGGAGGCCAAAGAATACGTGGCGAAGAAGCTGGGAGTATCAACTTTTGATCTCTCGGATGAAAGCTTGATGAAAGAATTAAGAGAGGAATTTAATATCGGACATGTGCTGGCGCGTCCAGGTGCGGCCATAGGTATGGAAGCCAAGATACGCATCGCCAAACTGTTGGATATCGAGATCAATTCCGTAAATAGGTTTAGGTCAAAGTCCGGGTTAGGTTAGGTCTGGTTAAGTTAAGTTAAGTTAGTTAAGTTAAGTTCGATTAAGTAAACCGTTGATAGACTAAAGTAGGCCAGGTATAAATAATTAGACAAAGGGGGTCGAGGTTTTTGAGCCAAAGTGAATATGTTTCCAAGGCAATGGGTGCCGTTTTAAATTGTGACCAAGCTCAAGCAGTAGAGATTGCCAACCAAGCTCTTGCTGAAGGGGTAGACCCGGTTTTTCTTCTGAACGAAGGTTTTAGTGTTGGTATCAGAGAAATGGGTGAATTATTCGGACATGGAGAGGTGTTTCTTCCCCAATTGATTTTAGCAGCAGAAACGATGAAAGCTGCTACAGCGGTACTTGATCAAGCGATTCAGGAATCCGGGCAAACTTCGGCTAAAGGTACCATGGTTATGGCAACTGTAGAAGGTGATGTTCATGATATTGGTAAAGGAATTGTGATTTCCTTGCTTAATACTCAGGGGATTAAGGTCATTGATCTGGGTCGGGATGTACCTACGGATAAAATCATCCAGGCGGCTCTCGATAATAACGCTGATATTATAGGTACAAGTGCTCTGCTTACCACAACGATAATGGCTCAGAAAAAGCTTGAAGATGAATTGTGCCGTCGCAATTTACGTAGCAGGTTTAAGACTATGGTCGGAGGTGCCCCTTGTACTCAACGGTGGGCGAATAAAATCGGGGCTGATGCTTATGCCGAAGATGCAGCAGAAGCTGTAACCAAAGCTTTGGAACTGCTTGGCCATAAATAAACGTCTGAGACGAGTAAGGGTGATCAGGATAGAATGACTAGTTTGACCCTGGAATCAATACTACTCAAAGCCTGTAACCAGAAGCCTTTAACTACCCCGGAAATACTTTTTTTACTTAAACTTGAAGACCAACGACAACTGGAAACAGTTTATGCTGTAGCCCGGGAATTGAGAGCCAAATTCTTCAAGAACAAAGTATTTGCATACGGATTTGTCTATTTTTCGACCTGGTGTCGAAATGATTGCACTTTCTGCTATTACCGTAAGTCAAACAAGCTAAGTAAACGTTATAGAAAGAACGAGGAAGAAGTACTTGAGGCTGCTGGCAGATTGAAAGAATCGGGTGTACACCTGATTGACCTGACTATGGGGGAAGATCCGCTTTATCACCAAACAGAAGAGGGAATGCAAAATGTTGTAAATATAGTCAAAAGGGTTAAACGGGAAACCTTCCTTCCTGTCATGGTCTCACTTGGCGTTCTGCCGGAGTCAGTTCTTACAGTTTTAGCTTCAGAGACTGCGGATTGGTACGCATGCTATCAGGAAACTCACAATAAAAAGCTATTTAGTCTTTTAAGGATAAATCAGGATTATCAAGAACGGTCAGCTAGTAAGAAAAGGGCACTTGAGGCCGGAATGTTGATAGAGGAAGGAATCCTCGCCGGAGTAGGGGAATCCTGGACGGACATAGCTAAGTCCATGCAAAATATGAAGGATCTGGGAGCACACCAGGTAAGGGTAATGAATTTTGTTCCGCAGGCAGGCAGCACTATCTTTACCCGATCCAGTGCTAGGCAAATAACCGAGCTAAAAATAATTGCAGTTCTTAGGCTCCTCTTTCCTGACCGGCTTATCCCGGCTTCTTTAGATGTTGATGGGATTGACGGGCTTCATGCGAGACTAAATGCCGGAGCTAATGTCATTACATCGTTGATACCGCCAAACTTAGGCCTGGCTGGTGTGGCTCAGTGTCAAAAAGATATAAATGAAGGGTATCGTACAATTCAGGGAGTATTGCCGCACCTTGAGAAAATTGGAATGCTTTTGGCGAGTTCGGCAGAATACAGCGATTGGGTGGGATTCGAACGTCAGAAATTAGCTGCAGCCAAACAAAAACAGGTGATAGGTGGCAGGTTATGAGGGTAGTAATAGTTGGAGGAAAACTGCAAGGGGTTGAAGCTGCATACCTTTCCCGTCAAGCAGGATGGAATGTGGTCTTGATAGACAAGGATAAAGAGGCACCAGCGGCAGGTTTGTGTGACGAGCATTATACCTTGAACATTGGTGAGAATGATGAAGAATTGGCGAAGATCTTACTGAAAGCAGACTTTATTGTTCCTGCCATTGAGGATTCATTCGTCTTGGAAACTCTTGTCAGGGTTTCCTCCGACATAGGGATCCCGTTAGCATTCGATCCTAAAGCTTACCAAATATCTTCTTCCAAGAAAAAATCAGATCTGCTTTTTGCTAAACATGGAATACCAGCACCATCTTACTGGCCTAAATGCACACTTCCTCTTATCGTAAAGCCATCTGATTTAAGCGGAAGTCGAGGAGTAGAGAAAATATCCAGTATTCAGGAACTTTCAGATATCCTCAATCAGCCTACTCAATATCTTGATAGTGTTGTTATCCAAGAGTTCTTGGAAGGGCCTTCTTATTTAATTGAGGTAATTGGTTGTAAGGGTAAAATCATTCCCCTTCAAATAACTGATTTAGAAATGGATACTGATTACGATTGCAACCGTGTCTTGGCACCCACAGAGCTGGAACCGTCATTACAGTCCGAGTTCATTGAAATAGCTGCAAAGATAGGAAAGATAATTGATTTAAACGGTGTAATGGATGTTGAGGTAATTAATTATCATGGCAGCTTAAAAGTGTTGGAAATCGACGCGCGCTTGCCAAGCCAAACGCCAACAGTGGTATTCAAGTCATCTGGAATCAATATCCTTGAACTGCTTTACGAGGTTTTTGGAGATGGATGTTTTAGTAAGGAAAGGACAGTTTCTCCTGTTAAAAGTATTATCTATGAGCACATAAGTGTAGTTAGAGACGGGGTAAAATTTCCGGGTGAACATGTCATGGGTAGTGCGGGATCACTTAGGTACGTTGAAGATTTTTTTGGTGCGGACGAAGCAATCACTAATTATGATAGAGGACTGCAGCAATGGGTGGCTACCTTGATTATAACTGGCTCTAATCGGGAAGAAGTTGTGAACAAACGGGCTATGGTACTGGAAAATATCCGGAAGGAAACAACAATGTACAAAACTATTTAGTGGAGGTGGTTAGATTGGGACGGGCAATTCAGGTAGGAGTAGCTAAGATTGATGGTATGGGTCTTAATATGTTTACAGAAGAAGAGCTTTATGCCATCCACTGTGCTACCTTGGAAGTACTCGCTTACACGGGAGTAAAAGTTGAGAGTCAAGAGGCCCGGGATATTTTTGACGGCGGTGGAGCGATTGTTGATCCTAAGACCCACATGGTTAAAATTCCGCCTTATTTGGTGGAAGAGGCTATCCGGTCAGCGCCTAGCACTATTTTACTGGCTGGCAGGAATTCTAAAAATGACTTTGTACTGGAAGGGAAAAGAGTAGGTTTTTTGAACTTTGGTGAAGGGATTCGTATTATCGACCCTTATACTAAGGAATATCGATCGACAAATAAGCAGGATGTTGCTAATGCTGCCCGAGTTTGTGATGCTTTAGATCAGGTGGTAGTTCATAACCGGGCGGTTGGTGCGGATGAACAACCTGCGGCAGTGCAATCCTTGCATAATGCTGAAGCAATCTTCCCGAATATTTCCAAGCATTGTTTCGTAGGAGCAGGCAGTGTAAAGAATTTCCGTAAAATCGTTGATATGGCGGCAGCAATTGTCGGAGGCAGAGACAAATTAAGAGATAAGATCG
>JAJZSC010000384.1 GCA_021849995.1 Bacillota bacterium
CCGCGTTGGTTATCTCGCCTTCTTCTGGTGAGGGAGTGGCAGGTTCCCCTGAAGGTTGGTGAGAGAACTGCTGGATCAAGAGGATCCCGGCTCCTGTCAGGAAGATGATCAGGAGGATAAGCAAAGTATTGCGTTTGGAAAAGGTGAATTCTTTCAAAGAAGCTCCTTGCAAGGGGATAAAAAAGAGCGACCACCCGCAAACATCTTTGAAGAAGAGTTTGCGGGCGGTCGCTCCAACGGTAGAAAGAGTTGCGGCCCAGGGTACTTCAGGCGACCGGTAATCTTATGACGTCATCACTGGTATTGTAGCATCCTGAAATGCGGCTTCCTAGCAAAAGCCGGATCATCCATCACTTTTACGAAGGAGCGGATGAACCTGGTCGACAAAATAGTGATTGAATCCGTATGCGTTTAGATGTGTGAAATATTTGAAATAACCAAGATTAATGTATCCATAATATGGTAAAGGAAGGATTATAGAAAATTCAACCATTAACTGTGCGCTAGAGAAAAGGAAGAATCTACTTGCGAATTTGTCGTAAAATCTCGTAAAAGGAAGGCGAATGCTTTGTTAGGCGCCGTTTACATAAGAAGCCACCGCACGAAATCAGTTGGAATATATTCAGCCCCCATTGTTGGGTCAAGAGGTTTTGCTTGAAAACAATCTAATATTACAGAGGATATGGGCTGACCCTTTGGGGCGGGGATAATAACCTTAGGCGGAAATTGTCCATCTACTCCATAATCAAAGGGATTCCTGCGTCCATCTATTAGTGGTTCGTCTCTGGTTGAACTTAGGAGTTGATGTAGGTGGCGTACAATTATCACGCTATCCAAATTTTTGAATTCGATAGGTTGGTTATTTGAGTCTTTTGCAAACGAATTAGGGGTAAAAAGTCCAGCAACGGGATGAATTAGCGAAGATATGGGTTCATATATATGGTCATCCCACACTATTACAAGTAAGCTTAAAAAGGCAGGATTCTCAACCTTGAATTGTTCAAACTTGTTATTTGCACTAATCAGAAAATCTTTTATGGGATTATCTCGTGGAAAGGTTACGCTTTTCCCTTCCTGAAAAGCCTTTGCATAAGGACTTCTTGAAACGATTTGTAAATCTGTGGATTTGCGAGCTCTTATATGACTAAATAAAGATGGTGCTTTCACTTCAATGCCTACACTGAAGTCTTTAGTTTTAACAACAATTTCTGGATTTTTTTTGCTACTACCTGCGGTTGGTTCATAATCTATCGCAAAATCAGTACCCCAATCGAATGTTACAACTTGTCGAATTATAAGAAGTTCAGCCAACTTCTGTAATAGTTGCTCGTAATGGGGTTCAAATTTTTCATTTCCTGATAAAGCGGCAATATCATCCACCATCTTATATGCAAAACCATGAATTTTCTCGTCACATAAGAGGCATGACTCAATAAACGACTCTACTAATGGGTGTTTGGCGCCATGAAGCCTGTGTGAAAAATGGTAAGTAAACCAATGCCACTTTTTAAAAATATCAGATTCCAAAATGTAGGTATAGAGTTCAGTATCATTCATAATTAGTTGTACCTATTGTGTCAACCTTTGCCAGTTTTTAGAAAGAATTTTCGGTGAATCATAAAATTCTACAAATAATCTGAAGTTAACAATCATACCCGTTTAGTTGATTATGAACCCATCTGAACGGATACTTGATTCCCGAATTATCCTAAAGAATCGCGGCGAATCCCGACATCACGATATGGTATAGAAGCATGGCATCCATATATGCGTTTCCCAATTGCCTTAAGGAATTTAGCATTCTTTTGGATCTACTTTTTGTTTTGCTCGATTAGCCAGATCTGGCTTGCTTTCCGTTCTTCGGACGAAACGAATCGTGATTCTGCTCGCGCCTCATGCATTATGACTAAAAGCTTTTCATCACTTATGGAATCCTCCTGCAGACCCAGGTATTCTCGTAACAGCCCAATCTCAAGGGTATTAAAAATAGATAAACGCAGTGCAAGCTCTTCTAAATATTCCTGGCGAGTTTCGTTTTTACCCCAAGGATTTTCTGGATTAAAACAGCCGCCTAAATAGACTGTATATCCGGTTTCATTCTCTTTATACCCATACCGGGCACGAACAACATGCCTTGCTTTGAATTGTTGGACAATCAAACTCTGGGACCACAGGCTTTGTGCCTGCGAAATTGCCAGGGTATTTTGGAAAAATGTTACTAGAGAGCAAAACCGACACCAGGCAGTATCTTCGCCAAAAGGAAAGGTTATTTCATACTGGTCCGGATCTAGCTGAAGTTGGTTGGCCAGCTTCACCGGTGTGGTGTACTTTTTATCATACTCGACGATCTCCCCAAATGGGTTTTCACAGGTCTGGCTGCCAATCGCCTTGGTTTCGATATCAATAACAACTTTATAGGTATTACTCGCTGGCTCAAGATCAACGGACTTGATCATCATATAGGGACTTCGAGCCATTTTCTCCCGGATGCGTTGCTGGATTACTTCACGAGGCTCCTCATTTACCGGCTTTTCTTCATCAACAGGCATTTGGTCCAGGACTGTTAATTCCGCTTCAACCCATTCCACGGCCTCTTCCAAGTTCTTAAAGTCGTGTCTGGATTTCCAATCTTTTTTCTGGTTTTCTATACAAGCACACCAGTAGAGAGGCGGATTGAGATACACAACAGCACGAGTTCTTTCGCGTTGGCATAACCATCTATGCGATTTGTTATTAACCTCTGTCCAGGGGAATTTTCTGTTGAGGAAATCTGCTTTCTGTACTTCATTTTTCCTGACCAGGTCAAACAAGAGGTCATATACTCTGCGAAGAGCATCACTGCGCATTTTTTCTTCCATTTTCGCATCCTGGATGAGTAGTTTTTTGTTCTCTTCAAACAGGGAAATTAATTTCTCTCCTGCTTCTGGCGGTAAGCGCAGGACCTCCTTATCAACAAGCACCGATGATGGTTTCTCTTCTTTTTCCTCTGCCTGGATTACTTCAGATGATTTTCCGCGTCTTTTAGTTTTACGTTCGGTAGGCAGAGAAATCTGGTGAACCTGTTTCGTTAGGGAAACGCCCGATTCTTTCCAGTCCGTCGTGTTGATTAAACGCTCAAGCAGTGCCAGACATTCACCAGCTGAAAATGCACTCACTTTTTCTGCTCTATTGTCCCAAATAACGACCCCATAATGGCCGGCATAACTTCTAATATGCCGTTCGACCCATTCTGGAAACTCTGTGGAGCCCTTGTCGGTTCTGGGAAAGAAGGAAGGACTGGACAGCAATGAGACCCCCCAACTTCTATTTTCTTTTACTTGAGAGTTTTCCATATCTGCCTTGGAAGAAAAACTTATGCTTGCCAAATAGACATTGGTCTGATTTTGATATTAGCTCTTCCAGCAATATTAGGCAACAGCCGGAGAATGCCTGCTCATGCTAGGAAAGCCTGATTTCGCGACCTACAATCGTAGTACGAATTGAGAAATGCATATGAACAAACAGCGAAAAACAAAACCCGTCCACTCACTACGGCTGAGCGCTGAAGGCCTCCGACAACTTAGAGACCTTTCCTTGCAAACGCAACGCAGTGAGGCAAATGTTGTCGAAATCGCCATTGATCGGATGTACCGTGAGGAGATCCGTTTTGGCAGCCTCTCAGTTCATGAGGCTGAAGGTACTTACACAATTGAAGAATACAAGGATGAAAAATGAAACTGATCGGACTTCTTTTCGGAATGATTACCAAGACCATTTCACTGGTCGTAATTTTGACTATTGTACTTACCTGCCTGTATATTGGGTACAAGGGCAATCAGCCCATGTCGATTCCTCAAGCTCCGAAGGGGATGTCTTATTTTGAGTTCATCCAGGATCGGGTTGAGGCAGCCAAAGTTGTGCAGCCGGCTCGATGTGGTTGGGGAATGTTTCTTTCCCTCGCTGCTCTGGGACCTGTTTATTCGG
>JAJZSC010000385.1 GCA_021849995.1 Bacillota bacterium
TTTATTGTTGGCTGAGGGAAAAAAGGTATCAGTGCCATTAAGAGCTGAGCGAGGTTTTTTGCCAGATTTGTCTTCGATTAATGTAAATGATGCAAAAAAGGCCAAACTATTTATTTTAAATTATCCAAATAATCCTACTGCAGCTGTGGCGCCGCTGTCTTTCTATGATGAACTAGTTAGTTTCGCTAGGGAGTATAACATTATTATTTGTCACGATGCGGCGTACTCAGAGCTATCCTTTGATGGGTATAAACCGGCGAGCTTTTTGCAAGCCAAAGGTGCTAAAGAGGTTGGAATTGAGTTTCATTCAGTTTCAAAAACATACAACTTGGCTGGTGCAAGGTTAGGTTTCGTAGTAGGAAACTCTGAGGTTATATCGGTGCTTGCCAAACTTAAAGCAAACATAGATTATGGTGTGTTCGCCCCGGTTCTTTCTGCTGGAGCTTATGTACTAAAGGCTTCTCAGGAAGAAGTTGAGCTGAATCGTTTAGCTTATCAGAGACGACGTGATATCTTTATAGAAGGTTGTTCAAAAGGGGGATGGGATATACCGTCTCCGAAGGGGTCGATGTTTATTTGGGCACCTGTACCTACTAAACAAGATTCTCTTTCTTTTGCGATATCCTTAGCTAACGAGACAGGGGTGATAGTGGTTCCAGGTATAGGCTTTGGAGATTACGGGGAAGGTTACGTAAGGATTGCCTTGGTTCAGGAGGATTCAGTAATTCAGGAGGCTGTATCGCGAATACAACAGTTTTTAGGTATGCAGGATTAAAATCCTGCTCCCCGGCATAGAATACAAATGTAGACTATTGCGGGGGTGCACATTATTGGACTCAAACGAAGAGATTAGAATACTCAGAGAGGAGCTTAGAGTTTCTAAGGCAAGAGTTGGTGAATTAGAACAAAGAGTGGAACATTTGAGAGTTAGCCGGCGGGTCTTAATGAATCTGTTGGAAAAGGTAGAAAGGGAAAAAGTAGCCCTAATCCATAAACTTGAGAAAGAAAATGTCAGATTGCAACGGGATAATGTTAGATTTGCCAAATGGTTATTCTCGAAGAACAGGCAAATTGTCGAATTACAAGAAATAATCGAGGAAAATAAGAGAAAGGCTTGAACAAAATATGTTTGTTCAGAGCCTTTCTGATTTTTATACAATAAAAGGTTAGAAGGGTGATTGGTTCTCTAAGATTTACCTTGATGGAGTTTAATGTTGACTATCGATATGATAAAGAATCTCCCCAAGCACCGTTTTTGGATCATGGTGCTGACGAATTAAAACTTGGACATCTTTATCCACGCCTGCCTGTTTTGAAAGTTTTTCTCCCCAAATCGGATGATGATTTGCTATTTTCATAGGTAAAGAAAAAATTACACAATGATTAAGTAACTTAGACCGAAGAAGATTAGGAATTTTGAAAAGGATTACTGCCATAATTCGATGCCACAATTTAATTTTAATAATAGATTTTCCGCAATCGTGAAGTAGAGCTGCCGTTAGCAAAGTTTTCAAATCTTTAGCAGGTAAAAAAGAGGACTGTTCCTTTATGTCAAATGCTACATCTAGTGCATGGCGCTGTTCAACTAATGATTGTTGAAAAAACAAGCAAGCTGCCCGGTGAGGTAAAAAATCTTTAACCCAAGCCCTTTCTGTGTTCGAAATAATCGGGACAAGAGCTTTATAAAACTGTTTCGCCCTATAGAACATTGGTAATTCCTCCTAAACCCATAATAACTTATGTTATCGAACAATAACAAGCTATTCGGATTCATTTACCTCAAATGGGACAAAATAATCCTCAAATAAGTCAGGCTCGCATTACCATTGAACGAGGTACTACTAAGAAACGAGAACTTTATCTAAGTAAACGCCTGCGCAATCAAAAATTAACCTAGCTTGAGTTCCCTATGACCTATAATCTGTTATACTAATGTAGTTGTAACAACATTCCTGAAGCGTGAGGTTAATTTGATGAAATTTAGATATTGGCATTATTTTGGAATTTTGTTTTTACTTTATTTTTGGTGGGGAGGATTTTTTACCTCTGAATCTCTTGCCAACCAACTAGTTTTCAATTTTGCAGTATTCTATCCGGTTGGACTATTGGACGGTTATTACCGAGCGAAAAACGGGATTAAACAGTGGATTAGTGTATTTCTAAGCGCATTTATTTTCAACGCTGTCAGCTATCTATTAGTCCTCTGGACTGAAATTGATCTTAGTTGGAATACTGTGGTGCTAGATTTCTTAACAATGTTCTTAATTGTCTATCTTGGCATGATAGTGGGAAAACGTTCAATTAAATAATTTCAAAAAATATGGCCATATAATCCTAAAGATAGAAGGAAAATTATGTAAATGCGGCGAAGATATATAAAAACCCGTTAAAAACATAGGAGGGTTCGGGTATGACTGAGTTGTCCCGCCGCGAGAGGAAAAAGCTAGAAACGCGAGAAAAACTATTTTCTTCTGCAATGCAACTTTTTTGTCGACAGGGATTTCAAGAAACTTCGATTGAGCAAATTACGCAACATGCTGATTTAGGAAAAGGTACTTTTTATAACTATTTTCCATCAAAAGAGTCAGTGGTATTGGAGTTCTCACGACGTAGTTATGACAATATACTAGCTTCAAGGAGTAAGGGGCGGTTTTTTTCTGTCCGTGGCCGGTTACAAGAATTATTGGCAGATTGGGCAGATTTTCTAATTCAGTATAAAGAACTAGCTTGGGTGGCATTGCGTAACAGGGAAGGTTCAGAGTTTGAGACTAGTTTGCGATATGGCTTGCAAGCCATTATTACGCTAGGACAGAGGGAGGGAGAAGTTAGCTGCGAGTTCGACCCGATCTTTCTAGCGGAAACTCTCGAAGGTATGGTCATTCAACATTTTTTAAGTTGGTTTGTTTCCGGTGAAGGAGACCTTCATAAAGAAATGAATGATGTTATTTCGGTTCTGTTAGATGGTCTTTCTGAAAGGCGTAAACAGGCATAGTTTAAAAAAAGGAGTTCAAATGGAACCAAGTTCCATGTTGTACTCCTTTTTATTAATTAAAATAGATTTTCGGCTGTCAGTATTCTTAAGCAAATAATCCTTCTGTTTCATATCTTGTAAGCGAAAGCTATAAGGTGGTATGGGGGGCTTACTTGGATGAGACAAACACCACGGAAACTAGGGTTATGGATGGGCAGCCTGGCTACAGGAAAATTCAATGATTTAACAGATGTTCCCGGCGTTAAGGTTGGTCATGTATCTATAATTAGAGGCAGAGGTAAGCTGATACCTGGTTTAGGCCCGGTCAGAACTGGTGTTACAGCAGTATTGCCTCATCAGGGAAATCTATACAGAGACCCACGCAGCGCGGCAATCTACGTATTCAATGGATATGGAAAATCTATTGGAGTACCGTTTGTCGAGGAAACAGGGTTGTTAAACAGCCCAATCCTGCTTACGAATACTCTTAGTGTTAATGACGCGGCACAAGGACTATTAACATACTTGTTAGGCCAAAATCCTGAAATTGGTAACGATGCCCGAACTCCCAACCTGATAGTGTTCGAATGTGATGATTCTTATCTTAATGACATAAGGGGACGCCACGTCAAACCCTGGGATGCAATTTTGGCAATTCAGAGGGCCACTTCTGGTCCATTAGTTCAGGGCAGTGTAGGAGCGGGAGTTGGTATGTCATGTTTTGAGCTCAAAGGTGGTATTGGCAGTTCATCCAGGTTAATAACGATTAACGGTAGGTCAGAGCTTGTTTTAGGGATACTAGCGCTTACCAATTTTGGTCTATTGGAAGATTTAATGATTTTAGGTGTTCCAGTTGGATTAAAACTAAAGAGCAAGTTAGTTCAAGGTTATATACCAGGGTCGTTGATCTTGATAGGGACGACAAATGCACATTTAACTTCTAGCCACCTATATTAAATTGCTGATAG
>JAJZSC010000386.1 GCA_021849995.1 Bacillota bacterium
GGTAAATCCGTGATGCGCTTTCTGATAAACTCAACACCCAATATTCTCACCTCACTGTCATTAATTATTATTCTATACTTTTGACAGTAGTAATATTCACGCTGTTAGAGGTTTATTATATTGAATTATGCTTCTGAAAGTGTTAATATATGCTAAAATGCACTTGTGGAGGCGGCAGGTTGAATAAAAAGAAGCTGATAGTGGTGGAAAACGCCATCAAGGAAATCGCAAGGCGTGACGGCGTTACCGTCGAATATGTAAAAATGCAAATGAAGATCGCTATGATGAACGGATTACGCAGTGCTGATCCAAGGGCGAAATCGTTTTGGGACAACATTTCGCGAGAAGGTAAGATTCCCACACCGGAAGAACTAATAATACATACCTCTGAACTTGTTAAAAAGCGGAAGTCCCATGAATGAACGAGGCCGAGAAGGGATTGATGTTCTTTTGAAAACAAGGGGTTGCTGCTCTGTGAACTTTCTTCGTTCATTTTGCAGCAGTCCCTTCAACTATCGCAAACCCTCCTGCACCTGGGCCCGCAGCCTTATAGTCTCTCCACTATTTTCCCGATGATCTTTAATAATTCTCCTCAGTGCATAGCTAGCCCGGTTCTTACGATTTAGAAAAACACCCAATTTATTTACCCGGGGGGTATCACTCCCACCGTTCAACGTTCGTAAATCCTTTTTTAACGTCCTTGTGTAGCTTCTCCGGATGTTCAATGTCATGGCATGCAAGGCAGAGGCTAATAAGATTACTATCAGCTAACGCCAACTCTGGATGCTTCCTTAGGTGGCTTCTTGTGATGAACACACTCCGCAACGTGGAACTCCCCCTCACCCTTGCATCTTTGGCACTCGTTAATATCTCTTGTCAGTATCTCCCTGCGTTTATGAACCCATTCTTTTTCTTGGACATGTTCCCCCTCCTTTTGCCTATTAGAAAAGAGCCTAGTTACCAGGCTCTTTTAAGAGATATCTTTTATAAAACGCTTGATTTATACGCATCAAATGCGTAGTATAATATAACTAAGAGGTGAGGAAATGAAACGGAAAGACTTAATAAAAAAGTTACTGATAATGGTTGGTGGTTATTGAGAAACGGTGCAAACCATGATTTGTACACCAACGGAATATACAGTGAACCGATTCCTCGCCATAGAGAAGTTGATGAAAAGCTAGCAAAAGCGATCATCAAGCGACAGGGGCTAAACTAAGCCCCTTTAACCGCTTTGAAAATATGGAGGTGTTTTTTAATGAAAAAAGTATATCCTGTTGTTTTAACTCCGGCAGACGTAGGCTATGTTGTCTTTGTCCCTGATTTGCATATTAACACCGAGGGCACCGATGTAGCTAACGCCATCGAAATGGCCCGCGATGCGATTGGGCTTTGGGGGATCTGCGAAGAGGATATGGGCCGCTCTATTCCATCACCATCTACTCTAAACCCTGTATGCGAAGCTAATGAGCTTGTTACCTTGGTAGATATTGATTTCGACGCATACCGCAGGGCAAACGATAATCGTACGATCAGAAAGAACTTAACCATTCCGAGTTGGCTTAATGATCTAGCCGAAAAAGCTGGTGTTAATTTTTCGCAGGTTCTACAGGAAGGCCTTAAAGAAAGGCTTGATGTCCAAAATCGGTAAGTGTTTGAATCTCTAGTCGGGCAGTTTGCCCGGCTTCTTTCTTTTATATTACAAAATAGTCCCTATACTAATAACTGGCTTTCCCTTACCAAACTTTGCAAATAGAAAAAGCGCCCCTTTCGGAACGCTTTCTAACAATACTATTATAGCTCAAAGAACTATCGCATTTCCTCTTAAGTTTTAATATGATAAGTACGACTAAGGAAAATATCCGGGCGCAAGAACAGAGCAGGTAAAATTCTCATTCGCCTGCTCTTTCCAACGTTTCGACATACAACTTTTTTGATATCCTGTAACCACTCTGCACCAAATTATCAAGATAAGGTCTGACTTTTGTAATTTTCTCCGTTCTTTTGGCTAACAATAAGATTCCAATAACACCGATTGTTGTAAGAAGTAAGGCCTCAGCAAGGTTACGTGCAGAACGGTCATCTATAACTACTGTCCGAATATCAAGTTCCTTCGCTCCTACGATGACCTCCACTTCACCTCGGTGCAATCTCCCTTGTAATTGCTCTACCATTGACTGGTTTTCCACCCTAAAAACGAAGACTTTCTGTTCCAGAACTGCCTTCTCCAATTCAATCGCACTAGCATACTGGACCACATTTCCGTGGATAATTTCTTCAAATACTGCTTCTGGAATCATAACATCATCAAATAGAGTCCATAATAAATCCAGCTTTCCGATCGTGGAAAGGCCTATGATTGGGCTGGAATTGCAAACAACCCTAATCATTTCACAGATCCCATTTCATCGAGCAACTTCCTAAGAGACTCATCATCCTGGCATTGTTGCTCTTCCGAATACTCGCCCCAATGCAATCCTCGGCTTCTTAAAATCTCCATGAAATCCAACAATGACCGCCCTGAGAGCTGCGCTGCTTGGGCTAATGAGACGGCTTTGCTTACAAAAAGCCCGATAGCGAGAGACAGCCTGATCCTGTCATCCAACGAAGTCCCGACCCCTAAGCTATTAACAATTGGCACAAAATCGTCTGGAATGTTCACCTGAACCTTTGATTGTTCCAAAGCCATCGGCATCACTCCTTTTGTATCATATTATATACTAACTTAAAAATCATTTATACCCAAACAGGTATATTGTAATTTTGTTATCGTCTCAAACCTGTTATCCTTTGGGTCTATAACACCTGTTACGTTAAGAAAGGCATTTATATATCCCACGTTTTTCCATGCTTATCTTACAGTCAACGAAAATCTTGATTGCTCACAATATTAACGGAAACCGTATCGGAAAATCTGGTCAAGTATAACTGGACTACTAAATATGAAATAGAACAACAGCTGGATGTCAACCGCAAAAACACACTAAAAGGCAGAAACCACCAAACATCAAAGTCTTTACTCACAGATATACAAAAACTCTTCAATGGATGGCAAGGAACGCCCTGCGATAATGTTCTGTAAGATTCCCACGTCGGAAGAACTAATAATACATACCTCTAAACTTGTTAAAAAGCGGAAGTCCCATGAATGAACGAGGCCGAGAAGGGATTGATGTCCTTTTGAAAACGAGGGGCTGCTGCTCTGTGAACTTTCTTCGTTCATTTTGCAACTGACCCTTCAACAATCGCAAACCCGCCTGCACCTGGGCACGCTGCCTTACAGTCTCTCCGCTATTTTCCCGATAAAACCGCTTACCTGACCCTTATACTTTTCATGAGCTTCCGGGTCCGCCGGAGCCAGCTTAGTCAGTTCCTTCAGCAACTCTTCGAATTCATTGGTTATATTGTTGTAGAGAAAGCTGACTTTGTTGGCGGACAGCTTGATCCGGGTGGCTTTGATATCCTTTTCCAGGGCGGCGATTCTAAGAACATCATAAATCTCTAATTAGTTAGATAAAGTGGGATGCTAAAAAGAAAAGCTGACAAAAACCTTGTCAACCTTTTGCTGTCTGTATTGAATTGTCTAATTTGGGTTCCATTACATCGGGACATAAATTATAAAGTTCTTCCGGATCAAGATCCAAGCATTCACTTGGGTCAAATTTTCCCCCAAGGTCCCAGGCCAATGTATGGTTCAAAACTGTACAAGTATCTATAAAAACGCTTATATCCTGGAGTCTCTGAAACACTCCCTTAGTAATTAAATTAGATGCATCAAATAGTTTTATCTTTCCGTCTTCAAAATAGACATATACCCTAAAATCGTTAGTCGGTAACACCTGTACAACTCTACGGAACATAATAACACCTCCTTTTTAGATAAGAGGATTAATCTTTTGGATGTCTTTTACAGATGTGATTTGCATGTCCTT
>JAJZSC010000005.1 GCA_021849995.1 Bacillota bacterium
GCTCGATTGCTCCAGATTGATGTCAGATTTTTGTGTTCGTTCGCGGGAATTTATCAAAGCGTGTTTTTCCCTTAAAACACGCCGATTTTTACCCTTGTGCGTTCTCGGAAACAGGTCAAAGACCTTGCTCCTACCAATAATATGCAAACGCACAGATTTGCCGACCGCTTCAAGACTTCGCTCTGAGGGAACCAGTCCGAAATCCCATCGCCTCAACTTTAGAATCCCTATACATCAGGCTTTTCTCCAAATTCAAATCTTGCCTTGCCTGCTGCAACAGCTGCAACCGCAACTTCCTCTTCCGTCTTATCAGGAACAACCCATAAGCCCTTTACAAATCGGGAATAGTACTTGTCATCTATAAGTTCCTTGGGAGCTTGAATGCGATAATTGTCAGGATACTTTTCAGAGGGCCACTCCCAGACGTACTCCAGTATTCCAAAAAAATCTCCGAAGGGTATGGCGCATAAATTCGGCGACCCAATAAGGACTGAGTACTTTATATTCTCATTATCAAGCCTACGGCAGAATTCTTCGCACTTTTTTATTTCGTTCAGACTCAACGGCTTGCCCTTGATTTCGAACCACCTATTCAAGCTGGGAATATAAAAGTCCGGAAGATATCTGGTTCCATCCATTTCAAATCCTTCAATTTCATATTCATAAGTTAGACCGACTGCATTGAAAAAGACTGCCCAACGAGCTTCAAGTCGACTGCGAAATCGATGTCCGTCATATTCTGTTTCAATTGCTTTAATATCATTACTCACGAACGAATAAGCCTCCTTCTTCAAATGCAACATAATTACCATCATTCATTTCCTGTAAGAACTCTCAAAACAGGGTTGCCGCCTATACTGGATTATGGTGTTCCGGGTAAGTAATGATCCAATTGTGGTTCCTCCCGTCATGCACCAGACAAATCAATTTTATCCGTATTAATAACTAATAGCAGCTCAATTGACCCTTCCATGAATAATTATACTGGTTTGTCTTTAATTATCTTCGTTAGGCTTTTTCAAAAATCCAATTCAACCTTTGCTCGACTTACTGATGAAAATTGGTTTGTTGCGCAAGCCCTAAATACTGTGTTATCTGACAAAGTGCCAGCGTTGCCACCAAGTATTTCCCTTTTAAAATCATTTGTGTCAGATGTATCAAGTATTTTAATCGTGCAAAAACAAAGTCACATTAACTGTATCTCCGCCGCTTTTACCGATTGCCTCTCTAATCTTTCTATTGATCGAGATTATCTTGTCTTCATTTTTCCTTGGAGCCAAATTAATGCTTTTTACTTCATAACCGTCAATTGTCCCGGATACCTTTAGAAAACCCCATTTCCCCTCAATATCTGCAGTCCCTGGAATTCTAAGGTGGTATGTCCACGCTCCAAATCCTCTCTTATATTCCAATTTGAGTTCTTGATTATCAACAATCTTTATCATTATGAGTTCAGCTCCTTTCTTTAAAATTTTTCAAATAGATATATAATTTTACTAAAAGCCACGAAATTGTTACTTGATGAATGATTCATTCAACTTGTAGTAATGGGTCTGGGATTCTCCCAGGATAAAAAATCAAATGTGATTTTGGCAAGTGTATAAACACTTGCATTGCTTGCCAATATTATTTAATAGTCTAGCCAATGAAAGACTCAAGTAGACTTACCCTTCTAGCGTAGACTTGATCAAAGCATTGTTCAAATTGTTTAGTATTCAGCATCTCTATAAATTTTAATTCCTTTTTACTATCTAGAATGATAATATTCCCGTCAAAATCTGTTAACGTCCCCAAATAGAGATTTGGATGATAGGCGGCTATTACCATTTTAGGTGATACCGGAAAGAAAATAACCGTTGAGTGATGTAATAGTCCATTTTTAAAAGGAGTGGCATCTAAGGAAGATGAATCAACGAACATTACTGGATTATCACTTGTTACAAATTCCATATCCCCTACAACTTTAAAAAGAACAAGTACCCGTTGCAATATAATATCGACATATTTCTCTAATTTTTCGATGTTAAGTGTGGCTTCCATTGCAGCCAATTTGAAATAGTCATCGTCATTTTTGTAAGCTTCAAGAATCTTTTTCCTTTGCTCGTCTAAAGGACCGAATATTTCATGAGCTTTATTAATGACTCCTGGCAATGCGTTCTTATAAGCTTGTTTTTCAAATTCTCTACTATGTTTACCGCGTAGAAGCTGAAACATAATAGTGATAGCAATCTGTGTCTTCAATTCCGATGTAATTACGGATGCGTAATTTTGTAATAAAACGCATTCGCCTATAGATTGAATTTTTGAAATAACTTTATTCATCACAGGCTCAATGTTTTCAGCATAGAATTTTTCCCATATGTAATTATTCTGATGCTTTTTCACTGTGTAAAAGTGACGTTCAGCCGCAGTATCTTTAATATTCGCTGTGAATATCTTCCTCTTATTTTTGTGGAGCACATATAATCTATACGAGGAAGAATTGCTGGTAAAAGAAAATTGTTTCAGATAAGTCTGCGGAACATAATGCTGTTTTTTGGGTTCGTTCATTAACTGCTCATCACACTCCTTCAACCGAAACGTTCTTGCAAAACAAGATTACCGAATAGTATTCCCGTTATTTTGATTGTTTTCTTAATGACTCTATTGCACCTTCAATATTTACCTGTGCCGCATCTTTAGTCCATTCATCCCAAAAATCGATTGTTGCACTTCTAGGTTTTAATTTTGGGGGAGAAACCTTTATTCTGCTAGGGAGCAAACTTGCATCACCAACAATCAATGCTTCTCCAATATCTAGTATGGGCAACATTTCTGAATAGTCTCCTAAACTATCAGGTAATAGCCTCTTAACGACAGACTGATCATCAATATTTGTTAACCTCATAGCAATAAAATTATTACTTTGACTCAATACTGTACGATTAACCTCGGAGGGCCGTTGCGAAATCACAACTAATCCAATCCCATATTTACGTCCTTCTTTTGATATTCTCTCAAAGGTAATTAAACTTGCGTCATCAATGGACCGCTCTGTATTTGCTGGAATATATAAATGTGCTTCATCGCAAAACAAAGCAATCGGGTGTCTTTTATCAAGTTCAGTCCACTGTTGAACCGAAAAAATTAACCGTGCTATAAGAGAAACAATAAGTGGTAATATGTCAGACGGAACTTCTGAAAAATCAATAATTTTTACCCCCATATTGCCATCAATTGCAGGCCTCATTAACGAACTACACAGATGATTCATGAAATTATAGTCAAGGAGATCACCTGTTGAATTAAACATAAAATTCAGTCGTTTATCGTTTTTCTTAGTTTCCAATCGTTGAACGAATCTAGTAAGTTTTCCAAAATAAGGACCCTGTTTATCCTTACCGCCAGCACCTGGCACCATTTCGCAATCTTTTGAACTTAGGTCTTCCAAAAGGTCGTTCAAATGATATGGTATTGGACTATCCAAAGTTATATTGGCTTCCATTTCGGCTTTTTCTAAGTCGTGTAGATATTTTTTCTTCTTTTCAATCACCGCATTTGAAAATATCATCGCTTGATTTGGCGCATTGCTATCGCTCCTGTCTAGCATCAGTGATAGCATTTCTTCGTATGTCAACAACCAATATGGTAAAAATAATGTTCCTTCTTGAGGTCGATCATTTGGTCCAGCTACCCTAAGGTGAGTGAAATTTTCACTTTCCAATGTGGTGTATTCACCGTGAATGTCAAATAAAACCGCATTTGCTGACTTCAAGTTGGCAACTTGCTCTAATATTGTTGCCACACACCAAGACTTCCCTGAACCGGTACTGCCAACAATAACTGCGTGTCGTTGAAATAGTTTATTCCCATTAAGCCATGCGGACGCATCTTCATCGATTGAATATGTTCCTATTTGTAGACACTCGGTGCCACTACCTTCAGGCAAAGAGGAGATTGACTGCATAAATCTTTTTAAGCACTCTCCCTGAACAAAATAGCACTCGGCATTTATTGTTGGGACCGTTGAAAGTGATCTCTTAAATACATTTTCTTTACTCCCATCTTTTTCTAAATGTGTGCCGATCAAAATTACTTTGAGAACGTTAAACCCAAAATCTTGAACAAATTCAGCAGTGGGTTCACAGTTTATTGACTTTCGAATAATTTTAGAAACAAGACCAATTAGGTGTTGTCCAACCCGAGAGCTTTGGATAACCACTAAGTGATTGACCTGCAAACCACGAAGTTTCTCATCATTATCAACTTTAACTACAACCGTAGACGTGTCAACGCTTTCGACAGTGCCAAGAAGTTGATCTTCAGTAAAATTAAAAATACTCATGCAGTACCTCCTACCAAATTTTTAAGAATTCATTTAATTGCCAATAATTGCCTTCAAATATAGCTGACCAGTCTTTTCCATGAACCTTAGTCTGATTATCATCTTCTCTTTCAAATATTAAGACTTTTGATACCGAAGAATTTAGTAGTCGGTTTCTACATGCATCTGTCATTGTTCTTGCTAAAACAACTATTGGTTTCCCATTTATGATTTGTGTAATCAGTTTTGGTTGAATGTGCTCATCATTGAATCCATAACCAATACATAAAAATGAACCTGCTCTAGAAAAAGCTTTATCAGCTTCAGCAATAATTGATCTAAAAGGTTCGTTATGTGTACTGCTGTATTTGTCTTTTCCTGGTGGAACTATAAGAGGGAAAAAACCATTCGGAATATTATCTGAAAAAGGTATAGAATAAATCCCTCCATTTTCATCTGAAAACCAATCCAGAGAACCATGAACTTTCCATATTTCGCATATTCTTTCTCTCGCCCTCATTCGTCCTGAGTTAAGTACTGAAGATGCTATTTCCAATTTTCTAATATGAGTTCCTTCAAATCCAGTGACAGTTGTAGCCGAAATACTATCTGATGCATACTCAGCAAGGCGATCATAATTTGTGGTGACAATCACAGCTTTATTTGGTGTGGGGGCTATTATTTTAGAAATTAAAGCAGAGATTTCTGGAGCCACGTCAGAAATATTGCTTTGAAAATAGTTAAAATCACTTTTCTTCACTTGCTGCCATACTTCAGATCTTATCTGTAATAGAGTCTCCGATTGTAGTCCTGCCTTATCTAATGCAGCCTCAAGACCAACACTATCCATTTCTTCACAGAAATCTTCAAACTTTGGGTCTGTCTTCAAGGATTCTGCATTCTTAATATTTGTTGCCAAATCTTGCATTGAAGGTAAGCCGTAAGGTATCGATGCTCCGGAACCTAATACTATCAATGGACTGTTTTCTAAGAACGATTGCATAGTTTTAATGCAGACCTCAAAGTCCATTACTCCACCCCCAATGCCTTAAACACAGCATCTTCAGGTGACTGGTAGAATATCAGATTGAACTTGCCCATAAGTTCCGGGGGTACGGTAGCCATGTCTGCTGCGGAAGTAATTGGTAGCAATACTTTCTTAGCTCCGCTGTCCAGACAGACTTGAAGCACATTTGCTAGTTCCTCAACCTTTATAATTGTTCCGCTGATGCTAAGATTTCCAAGGACCGCCAAGCTGCTGATCACTGGTTTGTGAAGTGCAGCAGAACAAAGCGCAATAAATGCAGTCAAGGATAATTGGTTTGTGATGCCGATGCCGTTTAAGTCCTGAAGATGCATCAGGTAGTCTTTGGTTGAGGTACTGATGGTACCACTGACATTCTTACTGTTGGCTTTCAAATACCGATATGCGGTGTCAATGGATTCTTTGGCTTCACGGTCTGATCCTATACCGGTTCGTTCAAACTTACCTGAACCAGTAACCATTTCGGTTTCTAATTTGAAGACACCTAGCATCCCCGATTTACCGCGAGCGACCGTGTATACTTGCCCTGGTTTGTGTAACCCCTCGGGAATGAGTTTGCCGCCACCTTGCTCTGGTACTGGAACGAATTCCTCTGTAAAGTCTTCATTGTCAATGTAGGAGAAGTTCACATCGTAGAATTCCATGCCACCGATCTTTTTAAGCTGTTCTTTGACGCGGCGACGGCTTTCAAGCGCAAAACGAAGGATCTCTTCGACATCTTTTTTCTCAAATTTTCCATTGGGATAGATCAACTTTATCAAGCCTGATACCATTTTTCGAACGGCAATCACATCACGCTGGTTCAAATTATTCCCCAGTTTATAGAACTGATCCAATGCGTCAGCATAGGATGTCTTTCTCAGTTCCCATAAAAACTCAGAGAGATAGTCGGTGATGAAGCCATATTCATTGGTGAAGAAGTCAGGTCTATATTTCGGGATCTCCCAGCCTGGCAGATAGCAGTGCATACGGTCAAAGAACGCACTGTCGTACGCCATGGCTTCCGGAAAAGGATCAAACAAGTGCGATGTCTTCAGCAGCACATCTACGCTTTGATTGATGTTGCCGACAAATACCATGGATGCTGAAGCGTTCTTTTCTTCTTTTCCTCTGGAGAAGGAGCCGGATGCCATATAGTCCTTCATGATCTGGATGCCGTCTTTATCTTTGAAAGTAATCCCGGCCACTTCATCAAAAGCGACGCAGTCCCACATTCCAACAAGACCAACGGTCTTATTGGACATGTTATAGAACAGATTTGCTACTGTGGTTTGTCCGCCGGAAACCAGAATACTGTTCGGTGAGATCTCTTTATAGACATGAGATTTACCGGTACCCCGGGGACCCAGCTCGCAGAAGTTGAAGTTGTTTTCCACAAGGGGAATCATTCTGGTAAGCAGAAGCATCTTCACTCTAGGTGTAAATCTTGACGGTTCCATACCGATGGATCTTAGGATGACATCGATCCACTCATCCTTGGTGAACTGAGCTCTGCCAGTCAAAACTTCACTCATGTCCAGGTTCGGCATTTGAATCGGCGTTAGTTTGGAGATGATGAATGGGATTCTACTTTTATCAGCTTCATCGTAAAAATACTCCAACTGTACGATGCACCAAATGCCTCCGCTGAGAAGTCGCTCAAAGTCGGAAGGATACCTTTCCGATATCGGCACATTCTTGATTCCTAGGTTAGAAAACTCCGCTTCATAGATGTCCAATCGATAGTTGAGTTTGACCGCCACTTTATCGATGACAGTGTAGCTACCGCGTTCCCTTAACTTTGAGATGATTTTTTGAGCCTCATCGGGCCGGACAAAATTTTCGGCCAGGATGCTTTTTACATTACGGACACCATCCGCAATGGCTTCTTCTTCAGTCGTGGCGCAATACATGCCAAGCAGGTACTCCAGCACATAAACAGGGACATTCGCACCTTCCTTGATCTTCTTAGTCAGATCTTTGCGGACAATCTTGCCTGCGAAGACCTCGTTGAGCCTATCGTTGAGATGGTTGTTGGAACTGACCGCAGTCTCAACAATCTGCTCAGTATCTTCCTGGATATCAAAGTCATCCTCGAATTGCTCTATTTCGATTGCATCATGGTCTCTTTCAAGTTCACTCACCGGTTCACACCCCCTTATAAACTGAAGCCAAAGTCATCCGCGAAGGCAATGTCCATTACAACGCCATGACGCAAGACTTCTATATCGTTTTTCTCATCATAGGCCACCAGATAGTACTGTTTTGATTTGTCATACTGCTTGTTCTTGAAGTTGAACTTCAGTCTGAAAATCCGCTTGCTGGGATCATTATCCTTTTTGTCTGCAATATATATGCACTCATTGGAGATTTTTTCATTATCTTCAGAGATGAAGTACACTTTATAACTGGTCTCTTTGATCACATCACTGACTGGCTCAGACTGGATGAAGTCCAGAGAAGAAATCAGGTTCGTAATCTTTTGGACCATGCTGACCAGCACAATCTGAGCAGGGCGAGTTTCAGCGTGACCTTTTTCGACTTTGACATCGATGACCGGAACAAGCATCTCCTGAGGAGAAGAACCGCCATGAACAAAGTTCTGGCCGCCGCCAGTGACCTTGAATACATTTGAGCTCACTGGAACAGAAACCCACTTGGTGTCTTTGTTCCCAAGGATCTTGTCCATGGAGTAAGATGTGATTCCGTCGTCTTCCAGCGCGTCTTGTGCAACGATAAAGCGACGATTGATAAAGGCGTCCTTGTCTGCTACATGGATGATCTTGTCGGTTTCCTGCAGCTTGTCTCGTTTGTATATGAATCCATGATCTGAAGTAACGATAAAGTGCAGGGTGTTGGCATTGGTTGAGATGCGCTTGATCATGGTAAAGACTTCATCAACGGCTTCATAGCATGCAGTGAATACCTCATTTTCCGTGCTCAGTTTATCCCCACGGGCATCAATCTGGTTGTGATAGACATAAACCACGTCCATCCCTGTAAAGACTTCCCGTAGTTCCATCTTCTTCATCAGTTTCAGATCATCAAATTGGATACATCTGCTATTAGGTACATATGAATTGAGTATTGCCTCTCGCTGCTTGAGAGAATCGCATGGCATGCCATCAACTAGGACTTTGTTCTCCTGAGTCAACTCCAGGCTCTTATGTGGCAAGAGAGCACCCATGCCAAGTCGTGTATAGGAAGGGATAACGCTCATCATTGATTCCAGCTTTGGTGTGCATTTCTCGTCATCTTCTAACTTGGCAAATAATGACTGGCCTACTTCATAGCGCATGGCATCAGAAATGATCACCACCACGCGATCCTTGCTGGATAGAATGTATTTGCTGTAAAAATTCCGCTGAAGAGACATGGAAGAGGAAATATCTGCTTTCTTGAGACCCACATTCCAGTTATATACACTTTTAGCCAGGAACTCATTGGTGTAGATATTCTCCACCAGATCCCGTATTTTTTCAAAATGGCTGTTCTCGTTCAGCTGATCGTAGTTATAGTAAAACTTCCGATACTGCTGATCGATTTGATAGTCATTAGTAGTGTATTGCTTGACGATGTCCTTTAGGTCATCTCGGCTTTGATAACTTGCTGCCGCTATGACATTAGAAGCGCTTTCAAGCATGTGGTATTCGGACCGATACCGATCTCCAAAATGTCTCTTGCGGCGCTCCTTGCAGATCTCAGAGATGGATTTTCCTGAAAGCCTAGCTCCAAGATCTTCATTCAGAAGCCGCTCGGTGATCCATTTAATGAACACATGATCAATGACCTCAAAGGTATCGCATTGAATCAATGATTCTGGGTTGTAGGTCTCCAGCGTGGTCTTCACCTGAAGATTTCTGGCCACATAATCAGACAATTCATCATATCGTTCTCGGTATAAGACGTTGTTCATCAGGTTATCAAGAAATGCGATAATGTTGCCGGATTTGTATGATACAAAGCTTCTCCATGCAGGTGGGAGTTCGCCCTGAAGATATCTTTGGGTATAGGTTACGAACATGGTCAGCACAAGCTTTTCCAGTGTGGGCTTCACATCGGTATAGCCAAAATGTTCCTCACATAACCGCCAAAAAGCTTCCAAGAGGCTATACTTATCAAAATCCTCCAGGAACTTATTTTCTTCAAGTTCACTATCCGTCAGAACGACCCGGACAACCTCATCAAAGAATGCAATTCTTGTCTTGCAGAGAACGCTCATGAGAGCCACTTCGATGCTTTCTTTGGAAAAGTTCTCAAGCTCAAGATCATAGAACTTTTGAGTTCTATCCTTTGCACCGAAGAACTTGATATATTTCTGGATGACCGGCTTATACTTTTGGTCAACCCCAAGATCCACAGTCAGAAGCGAAGCTCTGTCTGCAAAGAATTGCCTCGAGTAGAGGAGTATGTCTTCTAAATGGTTGTCCCTTACCTGTGGACGCGGAAAGGGGGCATAGATCAAGTAATTGTTTGTTCTATCAATCCGTTCTAAAAATTGTTTGGTATAAAATTGATTATCCATCTCGTCATGATAGATCTTGGCATTCGACAAATCCAATAAATCCACATCTTCAACAAATTCTGCTTTGTCATCGTACCAGAAGACAAGCTTTCGAGTATCTCCAGTAAACTCGTGGTTGAGTTTATCTGTTATTTGTTTTAAATTCAGTTCCGCCATCCCATACTCTCCTTTCGTCAGATTTTAGCGAGTACTTCAAGCTTGTTACCATCTCGATCGGTCTGAATTTTTTCGTAGTTGACTTTCACGCCGTCATCTAAATCAATCGATGTGCGTGCTAAAGCAAGATGGGCGATTTTCTCATCGTATTCTTTGGTTTCTTGTAGTTGCTTAATTAATTTTTCTTTGCGTTTAGTTGATTCGGTTACTTCACGAGCATCTTTACTGTTTTCAATAGTGTCCTGCATTCTGGCAATTTCATTTTCATAAATCCGCTGCATCCGATGGAGGTAATCAATACGCAGGTTTCCAATATTATTCTCGTCGTAACGATGCATATAGATCAATGCTTTAAATCCATTTTGTTTTCCACTATCAAAAAGCCAATAGATTGGGCGCTTCTGATAAATTTTGCAGTGATCCTTATAAAATTCGTTCATGAAGTAGTCCCTAATCACCTCACGCGGTGTCCCGTTTCCTCCGAGAGCACCAGTGATGAATCTCAGGTTTTCTTCGAGCGTATTTGCACCAAAGACGATTTTCACAAATGCCACAAACCGCCCTACAATGTCGTCGTCAAAATACTCGTCGTCACAGATGGGGAGGATATTGTCCTTGTCTGGAATGAACGAGCGGTATTTACCCGCGTCCCAGTCGCCGCCTGCATAGGCAAGTCCGTCTACATCAAGTGAGTACCGCCCGAACATACAGCCCACAGCATAGCTAATCAAGCTGCGAATCTCGCGCCCTAAATCTGCGCGCCGCACGGTCAAATCTTTGTCCTCCACTTCCGGCGTGAGTTCATTCTGCATGCCGTAAATGTCGATGAATATACGGTTGAGTTCTTCCTCGTTAGCTTTAAGGGTTTGAAAGCGTTCTTCAGCCTCACGTTCCCACTTGGAATACGCCGCCGCGACCGTCCGCTCTCCACATAGCAACGGATGCCGCTTGAAATCCCACGAAGTCTCAAATGAATCCCAGTCGGTACGAGAGAGGTCGACATTATTTTTAGCAACCGTTTCAACTTGTGGAGTTTTGCTTCTGTCAATAACAATCGGAACGGCAGCAACATCACCGGGTTGAAAATTCATGGTCGCATTATTAATGCTCAAAAAGAAATGCCCAATTTTTGCATTCAAAACAGCCAGTAAATAGTAAGCATCTTTATTTACAAAAACGCTCGAACCGCCAGAATCAAATAGAGATCCGCCGTCAACATATCTACATGAAAATTGAGCAGACGATACAGCCGACCAAGAGATTAAAGGTTTGAAGTATAAGCTCTCGCTTCTGACACTTGCAGCTTTAAGACCATTAGCCTTAACATTGCTCTTAATTTCTGAACCATTGTTATACCAGTTTATCAGGTATTCAAAATAGCCGTACCAGCGACGGAATCCACCGCCCTTGCTATAAGTAAACCACTTTTTATCTGAACTCTTGGCAGAGGTAGCATCGCAAGCGTGAAAATTGGTCTTATTTATTTCCACTTCAAACCACAGACGTAAAAACCTTTCATTGTCGCCTGTTGTCATTCCTGTTTTAGGCGAAGCAATATCTCCGAGGGTTTTACCTTTATCATAGACATCTAAAACAGAATCACTAATCCAATACGCTACAGGGCATCCAGGTATCTTCTCATAACTCTCTTTCTTGGCGGTGTAACGGTCGCTTCCCGACAAGAATGACGCTTCTTTAGCGTCTTGACTGTTGTAATCTACCAAGCGAACATAGGTTGCTTCATAACCAATTACATTGCGTTTTGCAAGCACGAAAGCCGTAGTTTGAACAACTTCGCCACCGATTTCCTCAAACGCCCTAGAACCGAGGTGAGCCATATTAATGATGTCACGGTGAATCAGTTTACTACGCAGTTTCTCATAACTCGACAGGAACATCCAAGAGTGTTGGGTAATCATCGCCTGATAACCCGTAGATTTAAGTAACTCTCCACACTTTTCAATAAAAACAGAGAATAAGTCGCTCTTGCTGTCAGGATACCTGACTGAAACAACTTCTGCGAGTTTATTACCCATGTTTCTATACCCCATATATGGCGGGTTGGTGACAACCACATCGTATGTCTGCGCCAACAGGCGCTTGAAATTCCAAGCGTTCAATTTCGCATCGTAATTACCGTCAAACAATGTCATCTGTTGCTCTTTCGGCAATTCCGGCATTGGTTCGAGTTTATCTACTTTCACGAGCGAGCCGTATTCCTCACCATCAGGGAATCCGGCAGGATGATATACCTGCGGCTTAACATCCTCGGTTAAAATACGACGATTGTACTGCCGCGCTTTCATCATCAACGAAAAACAGGCAAGCTGATATGCCCGACGATCAATGTCCAGACCGTAGATGTTCTTTTCGAGTATAAACTTTGCGGCATCGCGGGGATTGTAGCCCTCGCTCACATATATCTGCATAAGCACGTCAAAGGCGTAAACTAATATATGGCCGCTTCCCATGCAGGGATCGATTAGACGGATGTCCTCAGGTGACTTCACAGGCGATTGCGACCTCATAATACTGAGTTTCTCAGCAACCTCCGGCGTTTGCTCGGCTTCGTCAAGATAGTAGTTCCAGTTCGCTTTCAGTGCGTCGTTCGGATGTGATTCAAGCCACAGCCGACCGAGGGAGTTTTCTACCATGTACCGCACAATCCAGTCCGGTGTAAAAAGCTGAGTTGCGGCAGGAATTTTCTCTTTGGTAATTTTGACATTCTTCTTCAAACCATCAAACACTGCCTGTTTCGGCTCGGTGTTGTAATACTGATAAAGCCATCCGATGATTTCAACTTGACCTTCCTTAGTCACATTGAAATCATCTTCGTAAATATCGTTAACTAAATGGTTGACTACACCTTCTTTATCTGTGAATGAGACATTTAAAAGTAACTCTGTATAGTCACTTGTTCTTTCAAACAGCTCAGGCAGGTTGGCATTTAAAGCATTGCATTGTTTAATAAAAAGCATACGGAATAGTTCATCCAGCATATTTTCATGTTTCAGCTGAATGATTCTATCTTTTTCATAAGCAGAATAATCAAGATTTGCTTCCAAAGCATGGGTCACAAGATCTGGCTCAGCTTTCCCAATACTCTCGGAAGAAAGGACTCTAATCCTAGTAGGAAGATAATCATTCACTTCCATGAAGCGAATGGCTATCAATCGGTTAAACCAGGTATAAGCTACTTCTTCAATGACATTCTTGTATGCCGTGGCGTAATCGCTTTGCTTGGCTTTCCTCTCGATCTCTTCAACCAATTTCTTGCGCTGCTGGATTTCTATGCCTGTTATAGAACTTGGCTCCTTTGTACCTATGTCAAAAAACTGAACCGTCTGGGTGGACTGAGGAAGCGAACTTTTATTCCCGTTTTCTGTAATCCCCAAAAGACCTGCTTTATAGGTGATATCAGCAATGAGCTTATTTCTGGCCCATATCGCAAAATTCTTGATTGCTGTCTTATTCATATGTATCCCCCTTAGAACTCAATGTTGATGATAGTGTCCTGATCGAGCTCTTTCATGATTTGTTCTCGTAGTTCGCTGATGTATTTATCAAGATCCTGAGCAGACTCTATCTGCCAAGATGAAGTCAAGCTAACATTCTTTATGCTGATGCTCTTCTGTTTTTTGACTGGTTTTGGATCACCACCATCATTACCGTAAGGCGGTGTATCTTCAGCAATCTTTTCATCTTTCTTGGCCATTTCATTAAGCAGCCGCACTTTAAGCGCATCCGCTTCAATCTTTACATTCTGAAGTGTAGCCACATTATTGCAGGTTGTAGCTTTTTCATGGATCTCTCTGAAAAGCTTGAAATATCTGTCTTTCAGTTCATCCTTATACGGTTTGGAATTTAAAACCTCAAACACTCGATCCTTAGCATCCTCAATTGCCTTGAGGATTGGAGCCTCCATTTGAGTCAATACTGCCATGTATGCATCTCTGAATTGACTTAGTAGATCGGGGAGTTTTGGAATATCGCTGTAGGGCATATCCTTTTTCAAGATTACCTTGATTTCCCGGACTGTTTCCTCAACCTTATCGTCTACAATGAATGTCTTGCTGTCATCGTAGATTTTCATCATTTTTAAGGCGTCTTCAAAGATTTTCTTTTGCTCACCCGCAAAGAATGCTTTAACTGGTTCAAAATCCTCAGCAAAATCCAAGAAATCGTCACGGTCTGAATAAATCTTTTTGAAGAATTCGGATGGGGACTGGATCTGTATGATTGCTCTTAAAAGTCCTTTACCTAAAAGCACTGTTTTCTTTCCTGGGAAGCTATGGTTGTTGAACATAATCTCAATCTTTTCCAACTCGGTTTCCAGGCTACTGCTGTAGCTCTGGAAAGACTGCATCATGGAATCATCATCGTCATTGATGCTAGAAACACCGAAGAGTTCTTTCATGACTTCACGGACGGCCTTCTTTTCTTCGATGCCAGCTTGTTGACGTCTCTCTGTTAGAAGTTTTTCTACATATTCCTTTTTTGTGATGTATCGGATGATTTCTTCTTCTGATTTGTTAAGAAGGGTAACTGCCGCGCCATTGACAGTCAGCGCGATATCTCCGTTCTTGAATAGCTTAGCGACGAGCCATTCCACATCATCTTCCACAAATCCGTAAGGGGCTTTCATGAACCGGTCCATCAGACTTTTCATCGAAGTCTTGGTATGCATGGAGGAATTGGTAGCGATGAAACTTAAGACATCATGGATCGCATGAGCATTTGCTTCCTTGCCGCCTTCCAGGGCAAAAGACTGCTGATTGGATGTCTTGAAAAGCCCCCGAATATTGGCTTCGTTCATGGCAACATCGATGTATGAAAGCTTGTGATAGACAGTGGAGACCAGCCGCCCCAGCGCATCATTGATGCGGGAAGAAACCTCTTTCGCGCCAATTTGAGCCCGATCGCCATTGACGTAGATTGCCGCATTCTTCATGGATTCCTGTAGGAACAACTTGGCATTTCCGTTTCTCTCTCTCATTTCAATCCGCTTGGCTTCTTTAATCTGCTCAAATTTTGCCAGCTTATTGGATGTTGTCAGTCTTAAGTACTTCTCTATCTTAAGAGCACTTCTTAGCTCATTGAGGAATGCGGAATCATTCGGAAGTACAACCAAAACTTCCTTGCCCTGACCGGACATCATTCGAAGTGTTACATCATCATCCGCATACTCAGAGCTTGGCGTCAGGATGCGAACTCCAATGTCATTGTTCTGGTTGGACTTATAGGGACGATCATCAACGATCTGATTAAAGGCAAAATTATAGCGCCCATTGTGTTCTGGATACCGGTATTTCTTATCGCTGAAGATGTCCTCAAAAATGATTTCAGAGGCTTTGCTGATAACCTCAGCCATTTCAACATTCTGGTTTTCGATTTCTCGGTTGATCTCCTGCTCTTCATCAGTCAGGAAGACATAGTTATCCCCATTCTTCTGGACAAGCATCTGACGAACCAGTATTTTCAATGCTTCTTCGACATCTTTCTTCAAAGCAATGCGATCCGTATCGATATCGGAGATCATCAAACTAGTAATATTATCGATATTTGCGGTAATCTCTTTGACGTATTTGATCATGAAGAGGGTTTTCAGCACATTGACATTAAAATTATCTGCTTCGTTGTCAGGGTTGATATAGCTATTATCAGCTGCCCTGGAAATAACGCCTTTGTGACTATGGTCCAGGAACTGATGGAGTGCATCATAAAAGACATTGAAGGGGACTAGCGCACCATGCTCACTATCCATAAGCTTCATGGCAGATTCCTTGAATAAAGCGATCATGGAACGTTCGCCTTCAGACAAGTGTTTCCCTGAAGCGCCATGGGTACGGATTGAAGTCAGCACACTGGCCAATAAATTGAACTGATAGGGTACAAAGGGATAGACCAAGGCAAAATCGTGTTCATTGGCATACAGTTTTTTCTCCACGCCATCATTAAAAACGATCAGATTCTTAATGATGGTGGATTTCTGCTCGTAAAGCAGTCTCAGTGTCTGCTCTGCAGTAGTCGACTTATCCAGGATTCTTTTCTTGATGACTTCGTCCACGTTTGCAGACGACAAGGAGAGACGTGTGTCAAAACGCCCCTGGATCTTTGAGAAGTCATTTCCCTTTGTTTTGGTTATGGAGTCAATGTCCTGCTGGCTGGTCACGATGATCCAAACTTTGCCGCGGCAAGCTGTCCCCAGATCTTCTGTGACGGTCTGAAGGTTCAGCATCAGCTTGGAATCATCCACTCTGTACTGACCGATCTCATCCACCAGAATGACCAGATGATGATTGCGTCCTTTGTGATCCAGGTATTCTTTGACCATCTTGGCAAAGTTCTCGATACTGATCTGATAAGGCTCAATGGCTTTTTCGCACCAATTGCGTGCAGCCGATTCACTCATGAAGCTCATTTCTTCCAGAACGTCCACGATGGTGTCCTGGATGAAATCAAACTTGTTTCTGGAATCGATCCAAGGCTTACCAAACTCGTCTTCGAATTTTTCTTTGAATTCGTCGTAGCGACTTTGTTCGGTGAGCTGCCTTTCCAAATCTGCCAGTGCAGGAATTGATCCGCAAAAGCCCTGCATCTCATTGAAGACTTTAAGAAATACGGAGACAATGGCATCCTTGGTCTGTTTACCAGCCATCTCACTTTTAGAGTCAATATTAAAAAGAACCACGTCTGTAGGCACACTCGCCGCTAGCTTCATGTCCGCAAGGACCATGGGATCAATAATCTTCTTGTCATCTATGAAATAGTCAATGGCTTTCTTACCGTTGACTTCCTTGTTTTCAAGTAAGTAGGACAGGATCTTTAAGAAGTGGGATTTACCGCTTCCGAAGAAGCCGGAGATCCAGACACCCATTTTATCGGTGTGTCCGTTGATTCCTTTTTTGTAACTGGCGAAGAAATCAGTAAAGTGCTTTTGCAGCTCTCTTGTGACCACATACTCTTCCAGCTCTTGTTTGATATTCTCATCATCCGCCTGACCAACTTTTATGACGCCTTTGATATCACGGTCAATGGGTTTTGCAAACATATCTTTGATAAACATCTTCATCCCCCTAATCTACCAGCTTGAAAGCTCTATAGTAGTTATCGTCTTTTATTGTTGAGAAAAGGACCAGTTCCTGGCCATCGTACTTTCCTGGATAAAACAGCACCACCGGTACACGATCCAGTGTCTGGTGCAGGTTATTCAGCACCTTATGTGACCGCAGGATCGGGTAACATTTACCGATTCCCACAAGAAACACCACTGCATCCTCGGGTGTATGTTCCTGGATGTGTTTTACGATAAGACTGTCCGCATCATTGATCTTCAAGAGATTTCCAACTGATTTGATAATACGATCGAATCCTTTTTTCTTTTCAAAGCGATAGACCTGCTCCAGGAAACCTTCTTTTTCCAAGATATCGATGATGATGTCGTAAAGGTCAAACACCACCAGTTCAAATCCGTCGGTACCTCGTGAATTCTTGTTTTTCATATAGGCAACACGTTCTCTGACAATGAGCTCTTTTTCTGCCGGATAATCAAAGACGTAATAACCGACCTCATTCCCCAGGCCTTTGTTTTGCCGGAAGCTTTCGCTTTTGATCAAGCGCTCGGCAATGTCCAAACGTTCTTCCAAACTTGCCATTACCTCACCCCCGTCAACGCACGGAACGTCATTTCCATGCCGCAGTCTTTGAGCTTTTGTTCCAGTGCCCGATCGAGAATGGGTTTGACAATCTTTCTGGACCCAGTGGATCGCTGCAAAATGCCCGATTCCATCAAGACCGTTCTATAAATAGTTCCCAATCGCTTCAGGGTATAATCCGTCCACTTGGCAACACGCTCATTCTGGATCTGTTTGTCTTTGAAGAACACACTGATATCGCTATCTGAGATCTCATCGATCCCAATGATTAGTTTTTCACGGTAAACTTCATACATGAAGTCAAAAAACAGTGAGTCGCTTTCCATGACCGCAATCAGAGCTATCAGCTTCTGGTTTGAAACATCACATTGTTCAAACAAACCATAGAAGCCTTGATCTAGAGCTTTAACCCGCGTGGACACAGTATTGAAAATCTGGATTGCTCTGGCTTCAGTGGGAGCCGAGAATATATTCTCTTTTAAATTCAAGCTTTTGATTTCAGGTAAGGTTTTGCCTGCATTCAAAAGGCTGATCATTTTTTTAAATTCTGAAAACCAAAATGACAGTTTCACCATTCCGGCACTATATTCCTTTCTTGGCATTCATGCGCCTCCTAACAACTAAATTTAGGTAAAGTAATAGCCTACTTTTGGGTAGGCACAATTTCCATAATGTCCCCAAAATCACAATCAAGCACTCGGCAGATCTTAACGAGCACTTCCATGGAAACATATTCGTTATTCGAAAGTTTAGTGAGGGTGTTTGGACTGATTCCTGTGGCTAGCCGAAGATCCGTTTTTTTCATGCTTTTATCGATCAGAAGTTTAAAGAGTTTGTTGTAGCTGACATCCATAAATTCACACCTCGTTCATAAGGATTACAATACATTGCCTATCTATTCGATTATATCACGATGAATTCTCAAATGGCAGAAAAATATATAGGTATTTGCGAATTTCTCTTTGAAATTCGTTTTTTCTATATAAGATCAGAATTTTAGGTGTGAATATACCCTGACAAGGTATTAAAAAAGCCGATCAGAAAGACTTCTGCCGGCATTATTGGTTTCTCATGAGAAGCTATTATTTTCGTTCCACAAACCATCTCCCCAGGTTTGTTCCGCTGATATTTGGACTCCGTTCAAAGAATAAATAGCTCGGGTGACCGTTAATCTGGACCGTATAGCGGTCGCCTTGCCCGCCTGCCTTCAGAGCGGCAGCCGGACGGACATCCAGCACCTTATCAATCAAATATTCCCGGCCATCTTCCCAACGGATCTTTCTTGGGAAAAGATTCCCTTCTTCCGTAAAGGAAGCAATGACAGCTACATAGACCTTTGCATCAGAATTCACGTGTCCTCACCTCGGTCCGATATATGCTTCAAAAAGTCGCTGTTGGAATGAATGGGAGACTCAATGAGCCAACCCTTGCGCTTTAGGATTCGAAATTTGAAATCCAGGAGTTCGGGCGGCACTTCCAGTTCTTTAGCGACTGAGAAGAAGAAGGTATCCTCACTGAGGCGATCTGCAACCACATCATCATCCAGAAGATACTCTGCAGCAAAAAGATTGGCTTCGTACTCCATCTGGGACGATGTATCGTAAAGTGCAAAATCATGGAAAGTCTTCATCTTGGCTGCTTTATGGTGCAAAACAGCATGACCGATTTCATGAGCCAAGATAATGCGTTGAACTGTTTCGGGCAGATCGCTGTTGATGGTGATATGCTTTTTTCTTGATTGATACAGGAAGAAACCCTTGCAGGAGTTTTGTGTACGGCCAAGCGGCATTACTTGAACGATGATCCCCATTGCTTCAGCCAGTTTCCAAGGATCTGGCTCATCATATTTTCGCATTATGCGGGATACTTCCCGGCAAATTATCTCTATCGACATGTAATCACCTTCAAATGATATAAAATCAAATACTCATCCCGTTAACGATCCCTCACTATCATTAAATCAAAGTGTCGGTACAAAAATACGGACAGTGAACGATAAAATGGTCAAATGGTTGAAAACAAAGAACGAGAAAATTTTAATCCGTCTCCTTTTTTCGGCCATAGGTTTTCCGGGCTTCTTCCTTGCACTTCAAATACGCCTTCATGACGGCTTCAAAAAAAGCATCCTTGGCTTCCTGATCCAGGGCTCCGCCAGCAAACAGTGCCACATTCTGCTCAAGGAGAACATCCATCTCTTTGGCTGCCTTGGGTCCCAGCCGTTCCCGAGCTTCCTCAATGTAGGGAGCTTTTTCAATGCCGTATTTTGGGTCTGTAATCTCATCATTGAGCAGAAAGTCTACGGATACCTGAAGGGCTGCAGCCAGCTTTCTGGCGATATTTCCACGAGGCTTGGTGTCCGTCGTTTCGTATGCAGCAATGGAACGTTTTGAAACCCCGACCAGCTCACCCAGTTGCTGCTGATTGAGCTTCAATTCCTCCCGAGCTTCTTTGATCTTCTCTGAGAAAGTTTTCATTTCCTTGCCTCCTGTAATGAATATAACTTCAACAACTTCAATTTTGTGTTGACTAATCTTCATTAGCCTGTTAATATTGAGCTACAAGATGAAGTTAACTTCATTATACCTTC
>JAJZSC010000387.1 GCA_021849995.1 Bacillota bacterium
CATCCTGCACAACTGCTGGTATCAACCCATCGGAATTCCAACTGATATCATTAAGTTTTAACGCTCCCATTGGTAATTCACCCTTATTGTTTTCTGCTATTGCTGCATCAATGGTTGGGAGAATTGTTTCCATCTTTTTAGCCCTCCTAAAAGCGAACCGGGATTCCCTTATTATTTAAATAGTCTTTGCACTCTTTAATGCTGTGTTGACGATAATGAAAAATTGACGCTGCCAAAACTGCATCCGCTTCTCCGGCACTTAGCCCGTCAGCCAAATGCTCAAGTGTTCCAACACCACCACTGGCAATTACAGGAATTGATACAGCTCTGCTGACAGCTCTGGTCAGGTCCAAATCATACCCTGCTTTGGTCCCGTCCCTATCCATCGAAGTTAGCAGAATCTCTCCTGCTCCGAGGGCCTGAACTTCTTCCGCCCACTTCAAAACATCCTTACCGGTAGGGGTTCTACCCCCATGGATATATACTTCCCACCGACCATCTTCAACCTGACGAGCATCGATAGCTACTACGATGCACTGACTCCCGAAGGCATAGGCTCCTTCCTGAACAAGACCAGGGTTCTGCACTGCTGAAGTGTTTAGGGATACTTTATCTGCTCCAGCTCTCAGCATTTTACGAATATCCTCAATAGTTCTAAGCCCGCCACCGATCGTAAAAGGAATAAATACCTCTTCTGCGGTTCGGCGCACCACTTCAATCATAGTCTCTCTGCCCTCAGCTGAAGCGGATATGTCCAAAAAGACCAGCTCATCCGCCCCTTCCCGGTCATACAGAGTTGCCAGCTCCACAGGGTCACCGGCATCCCGCAGTTGAACAAAGTTTGTCCCCTTTACAACTCTTCCTTCATGGACGTCGAGACAGGGAATAATTCTTTTAGCTAACATCTGTGCCCCTCCATCCCGCTACTTTCCTTTAACTGCTTCCAAGGCTTGAGCTAGTGTAAATGCCCCGGCATACAAAGCCTTGCCGATAATTGCTCCTTCGATTGAAATTCCTTTCTGTTTCTCTTGACAAAGCCTGACAAGATCCTCCAAAGCAGAGACTCCACCCGAAGCAACGACATTAAGACCGGTTTCCTGAGCGAGCTTTACCGTACTTTCGATGTTCGGTCCCTGCAGCATCCCATCTCTGGAAATATCTGTGAATACCACTGTGCTAACCCCTGCCTCTTTCATGGCTAGTCCCAGGTCAATAGCATTTAGTTCAGTCGTATCAGCCCAGCCTTGAACAGCTACTTTGCCATCCTTTGCATCGATTCCTACTACTATATGCTCTTGGTAGCACTTAACAGCTTCTTTGACCAAGTCAGGCTGACGGACGGCAACTGTTCCCAGAATTACTCTCTCTACACCTAAGTTGAGAAGTTCTTCTATCCGCTCAAGCGTTCTGATTCCCCCACCCACCTGGACTTTCAGCGGTGCAGTTTGAACAATCTCCCGGATGACCTTATCATTCACGGGCTGTCCTGCAAAGGCACCATCGAGGTCCACCACATGGAGGTAGTCAGCACCCTGTTTGGCAAAATCCATAGCCACATCTAAAGGATTATCGGCATAAACCGTAAAATCCTCCATTCTACCTTGACGAAGTCGTACAGCCTTACCTTCGCGAAGATCAATCGCCGGAAACACCCGCATCTTCATTTACCCTCCTGCCAAAATTCTCTAAGATCGTTAATCCCCAAGGACTGGATTTTTCAGGATGAAACTGTGCTCCCCAGACATTTTCCCGTCCAACCAACGCTGGAAAGCTAACTACGTAATCACTCGCCCCAATTATTACTTGATCACTTTCTGGAACTGCGTAATAGGAGTGAACAAAGTAAAAGTATGAATTATCCGGAATACCCTTAACCAGATAAGATTCCTGCTGCCAATGTACATTGTTCCAGCCCATATGGGGAACTTTTCTGCCGGGAGGAAATTTAACAACTCTTCCGGGAATCAAACCTAAACCGCGATGGGTTCCATGTTCTTCCCCAATTTCAAACAGCACCTGCATCCCAAGGCAAATTCCGAGAAACGGTCGGCCGGAATTGGCAAATTCGATCAGGGGTTCAGTCCAGCCACCGGAATTCAAGGCCTTCATGGCATCGGCAAAGGCTCCAACCCCAGGAAGTATTACCCCTTGAACATCCTTCAACTCCCGAGGATTAAGCAAGATCTTCGCCTGAAAGCCAGCTTTGGCTACCCCTTTCTCAACACTTCTCAAATTCCCCCGCCCGTAGTCAACAATCCCAATCATAAGGTCCTCCTTACAGTATCCCTTTAGTTGAAAGAACACCTTGGTAACGTTCATTTACACGCATTGCCAAGCCTAAAGCCCGTCCTACACCCTTAAAAATTCCCTCTAAGCTGTGATGGAGGTTTTTTCCTGACAAGAGCCTGATATGAAGAGTAATCCCCGCGTTAAAAGCCAGGGCTCGAAAAAACTCTTCGGCCATCTCGGCCGGAAAATCTCCAACCATAGAATCTGGCAAGTCTACATCCCACACGAGGAAGGGTCTGTTCGAAATGTCTATAGCGACTTGTACTAAAGATTCATCCATCGGTAACAAAGTATCTCCGAACCGTTCAATCCCTTGCTTCTCGCCCAAAGCTTCTTTCATGACCTGGCCAAGGACAATCCCACAATCCTCAATCGTATGATGGGCATCAACCTGCAGGTCTCCTTGGGCCTGAAGCTCCAGATCAAAATAAGCAAATCTAGCCCAGGATATAAGCATGTGATCAAAAAAACCAATTCCTGTCGAAACTTTCGCCTCTCCGGTTCCATCTAAATTGACTTTAGCTGCAACAGCAGTTTCCTTGGTCTTTCTCTCAATTACTCCGATCCGATTACCAGGATTCATTAGATGCTCCCTCTCTCTACAGCTATCTCACGGATAGCTTTTTTAAACAGCTCATTTTCCTGTGGGGTACCTGAGCTAACCCTCAGAGCTTTGCCAATTACAGGAAGCTCACCCATATTACGCACCATAAAACCTTTTTCTGCAAAGGCCTTGGCCCACTCGTCGGGATTATCTGGTTTAAATAATACAAAGTTGGCCCTGGTCTGGAAAACCTGAATTCCAGGAATCCTGCCGAGCTCAGCAGCGAGATCGGCGATCTCAACTTTAAGGACTTCAATTTGCTCTTGATATTCTCGCAAATATTTCAGTGCTACTACCCCTGCTTTTTGAGAAAAAGCATTAACATTAAAGGGTTGTCTGGCCCGGTTGATTAGTTCAATTGTTGAAGGTTGTCCTAGGAGATATCCTAATCTAAGCCCAGCCAAGCCAAAGGCTTTGGAGAAAGTTCTCATAACGATTAAATTAGGGTAGTTAGAAATCTCATTTATTAAACTCTCACCTGCGAATTCGCTATAGGCTTCATCGACAATTACTATCTTCCCTGTTTCCTGAACTATCTTTAAGATCTCCTGTCTTGGATAGAGTGTACCTGTCGGGTTATTAGGACTACAAACTATTATTACATTTACCTCAGGTAAGCTCCCGACCTCTACCATTTTTTCCGTGTCTAAACTGATGCCGCCGATGAGGGGGACTTCTTTTATCCCAGTTCCGGTAACCTTGGCAGCGGCGTAATACATGCTAAAAGTGGGAGGATGAACAAGCAAGGCTTTTTCTTCCCCGCCAAAAACAGCCAGTAAAAGTTGAATCAATTCATCTGACCCGTTCCCAACTAATATCCCTTCCGCCGGAACCCCAGTATATTCAGAAATTGCCTTCCTTAGCTCTATGGCACTTCCATCAGGATAACGGGTTAAGGCCACTTTCTGACTTAATAAGTCTTCTTTCATCCCTTCTGGCCAGGGAAAAGGGTTCTCATTAGCATCAAGTTTTAAACAATCTGGCACAACTTTACTTTCATAAGGACGTAAAGCACGTATCAAAGATCTTGCC
>JAJZSC010000388.1 GCA_021849995.1 Bacillota bacterium
CTAATACGTGCGAAGACAGTGTCTTCGTGTGTGGGCGCCAGCCAAGTTTTCTTTTAAAACCAATCATAATTATTTACTCTGAACGCAACGCTTTGACTGGATCAACCTTGGAGGCTAACCAAGCCGGGTACAGTGTACTCAGACCAACGACCAAAGCCATGACGATGGCAACGCCAATGTTTTTGGCCCAAGGAATCGATACATCCAAGACCCACCCATTGACGTTTTTATCGAATATGGTCCCTCCAATCTGAATACCGGCGGCCACCGGAATGGATAGGACTATTCCTGCTATAAACAAAGACCCCACTTCAATTAACAACACACTTCTGATTTGTCCACGGGTCAGTCCTACAGAACGAAGAGTACCGATTTCACGAACCCGCTCCAGTACAGAAATCAGCATAGAATTCGCAGTCCCAACCGCTGCCACAAGGACTATTACAATAATTACCAGGTTGAAAATATCGCATATACTTCTATTCAACTTGATCATGCTGTCCCGAAAATCTGAAGCCAAGGCTACCTGCACCCGGAAGTCATTTTGCAAATCTGCCTCCAACCGATCCCGCACCAAGGCTGGTGATACGCCTGGTTCCAGGGTTAAGTAGATATGATCAATCGAGTGGTCACCCCAATAGCGAAGATAGTCTTGGCGGTTCATGTACACACTGCCATTATAGCTATAGAAATCCTTGATAATGGCAACAACCGGAAACTCAAGGTTTCCAGCAGGGGTAGGAATTTCCAGTTTTTCTCCTCTGTGCACGCCGTATTTCAAAGCCATTGATTCAGAAATCCATATATTACCTTCTTGTTTGATGGCGTCCCAAGCTTCATCCTTCCCCGGCTCAAGCACATGGGGAGTTGCTAATTGACGACTATCTAGGACATCGTAGATTTGAAGATCGAGGGGATTGCCCTGCCATTGAATACCGGTGGTACGTAATCCGGCAGCGACTCTTACCCCGTCTACCTTACGGACCCGTTCCAACAACGCTTCAGGTAAACCTACTTGATTACTGGAGAAGGTCTGTAATCCCTGGGTAATCACAATGTCTGACGAAATTAAGGTGTTAACCCAGTTGCCAAATGTCAGATTAACACTGGCGAGGATTCCTAAGAAGCCAAAAGCTACAGCCAAACCAAGAAGTATGGGCATTCCAGTAGCCACTGAACGTCTTGGAGTGCGCCGAAAGGAGCTTAGCCCTAGGCGTCCAGTCAAGCCAAACATTGTTTCAGCCATAGGTTCTAACTTCTCTAAAACTATGATTAAAAAAGGTGGCATCAAAACGGCTGCTCCTATCACTATACCGGTTAACGCAGCTTGGAATAATAAGGACATGTTATTCACGAAGACTAGAATCAACCATGACGAAAGAATTAGAATAGCACCGACTACCATCCGCCATCGAGGGTAACCGAGTTCGATTTTAGAATATCGGCTGTTCATGGCCTCGATCGGCGCGATATTGGCAGCCTTCCAAGCAGGTAGCCAAGCAGAGAGAAGGCATGACAGCACGCCCGTCAGCCATATCATGGCGTAATCAAGCATCGTAAAACGAATGCGGGGAATAGACACCTTGAACACTTCGCTCAAAGTTTCGCTCACTGTGCTGAGCAAACCTTGAGCCAAGTATGTCCCTAAGAGGAGCCCCAGGGAACTGCCAATTACACCGATAACTATTGATTGGGCTATGATTAACTTATGGATTTCCCAGCGTCGCCAACCCAAGGCACGCAGGATTCCAAGTTGACGACCTTGTTCGGATACCGCAACTCTCATCGAATTATACATGACATACAAAGCTAGGAACAAGCCCATAAACCCATAAACATTATTAAGGCTTTTAATGAAACCCAACATTTTGTCTTTATTCCCGTCTCGTCCCAAAGGTGTGAGCACTTCTACTCTATTACCCAAGCTTTCCTGTAAGGCTTTTTGCACCACCAGTACATTGTCCGGGTTCTGCAGGACAATGCTGATGTACGATAATTTACCCTCCAGCTCGAAAGCCTTCTGAGCCGTTGTCAGGGGCATAAAGACCACGGCACCCCCATTAGTCTGGGCCACTCCGCTGTCCTCCAAGATTCCGGCCAGGGTAAAATCCTGCATTCCCAGCATAGTCTGGACCTGCCAGATATCCCCCACTTTTACCGGCTTCCCCCGTAACAATTCCTTCGGTACAGCGATTTCTCGGTGATCCTGTGCTGGCATGCGGCCTTGCGTTACCCGATAAGTACGGATTGCCTCATCTTCCCCGGGCACAATGCCCATCAGCGTGGTAAATCCCGGCAATCCTTTGACTTGCACAGAGCTCTGCACAAAAGGAACTGCTGCTTGTACCCCTGTCGTGTTTTGGACTTTTGCTAGTAAAGTATCACTCATGCCACCCTGAGGGGCTTTCACCTCCAAGTGGGCATTTCCCCCCAGTAAACTAGCAAACTCTCCCCTCGCATAATCAATACTACTATTCAACCCTTGCAAAGCCACCAACGCCGCTATCGCTACCGCCACACTCAGCGTATTTAAAATTGCCCGCAGTTTTCGACGGCGAAAATAGGCTAGAGCTAACTTTATACTTAACAACTCTCTCACCTCGCCGTCGAATCTAGAATTCGTCCGTCTTTCAGGCTGATCAGAGAGTGACCGTACGCGGCAACCATGGGATCATGGGTGACCATGATGACTGTGACGCCCAGATCTTCAGTAATTTCTTTCAATATAAAGAGCATCTGATCCCCGGTTTTAGAATCCAGGTTACCCGTAGGTTCATCGGCCAAAATAAGAGAAGGTTGGTGAATGAGAGCCCGTATGATGGCTATCCTTTGCATTTGGCCCCCTGATAATTCTGCTGGATAGTGTTTACGTCGGCTTTCAAGTTCCACCCGCTTCAGCCAGTCACTCACTTTAGGCTGCCAAACTGAGCGGGGCTGGCCGGCCATCAGTAAAGGCAAAGCTGCATTCTCTTCGGCACTTAGGGTGGGGATTAGATTGAACAACTGAAAGATAAAACCGATTTCCTGGCGACGAAACAAAGTGAGCTGATTATCCTTCCAGTCGGAAATTCTCCGCTTGTTAAGGTAAATATCCCCTTGACTTGGCTTATCTAAGCCGGCCACTAAATTTAATAGTGTGGACTTGCCGGACCCGCTTGCCCCCATAATGGCTAGGAATTCGCCCGCTTTGACCTCTATACTCACGTTATCCAGAGCAACTACTTGTTCCTTGCCCTGGGTATATTGTTTACTCACTTGATCTAGCTTAACCTCACTTCCCTTGAACTGGTTTTCTCCCACTGATTCTATATTTTCCCTCTGTGGTTTCATCCATAGTTTCATCCTCTCTGCCTATATAGCTAAAAGTATATATCTAGCTAATAATATATATGTCACAAGCTCGAAATTCAATATGCTTTTCATAATTTGCAATTCCTCAGTGAACTTCAAGGACATCATTGCATAAAAATAAGGACTTCACGTCGTCAAAACGAGAAGCCCCTTGCAGGCGCCGATGAGTCTCTCTTCTATAATTCTGCAGCGCTCTCTAACAGCGCCACAAGCAAATCTACAGCAGCTTTAACATCACGCGTGTCAATCATTTCAGCCGAGCTGTGAACATATCGCGTCGGTATTGATAACACTCCTGAAGGTACTCCTCCCCTGGACAAATGAATAGCTCCAGAATCTGTCCCCCCATACTCTAAAATCTCCCACTGGAAGGGAATGTTTCGTTCAGTGGCAACCGCTGCCATCCAACGCTTAATTTGAGGAGAGGTGATCATAGAACGGTCGAGCACTTTAATCCCTACGCCACTTCCTAGCTTAACAGACATAGTATGTGCTTTAGGGGTATCTCCGGTAGCTGTGACATCCACAGCAATTGCTAAGTCAGGTTCAAGAGCATAGGCAGCCGTTTT
>JAJZSC010000389.1 GCA_021849995.1 Bacillota bacterium
ATCTAAGTTATTCCACTTGGCTTGCAGCACGTCTTCGCTATGTTCGGAGCAACTGTCTTAGTTCCTTTCCTGACAGGCCTAAGCCCAGCCATAGCCTTGCTCTCCTCGGGAATCGGAACAATCATCTTTCTCTTATTAACCAAGAGTATAGTCCCTGCCTATTTAGGCTCTTCATTCGCTTATATTGCTGCCCTCACATATTTCGTTAAGGATCAGCACAACCTGGCAGCGGCCATGGGCGGTGCACTCGCTGTCGGCCTGATTTACGTAATAATGTACCTTCTAATGTCAGCTTTCGGAACAGCCTGGATCCATAAAATCGTCCCTCCAGTTGTAGCTGGTCCAGTAGTAGCAATTATCGGCTTAAGCCTGACACCGGTTGCAACAAGTATGGCCTCCCAAAACTGGTATATTGCCGCCTTCACCCTGGCAGTTGCAGCACTTCTATCTGTGTATGCTCGCGGATTCTTAAAGATCATCCCAATTTTAATTGCAATTATTGTAGGTTATATAGCAGCGGCTTTCGTCGGGTTGGTGGATTTTTCAAAAATTGCGGCTTCCTTTAACCAGATTTTTGTCCTGCCCATCACTCCCGAAACCTTCACCTTTCCCAGCTTTGACCAGAAGGCCTTATTAATGATGGCCCCTCTCGCAATGGTGACTATCATCGAGGATCTGGGCCATATGATCGTACTCGGAAATATTACCCATTCCGACCCGATTAAAAACCCTGGTTTCAATAGAGTATTACTCGGTAATGGCTTGGCTACTGCCGTAGCTAGCTTTATCGGCGGCCCTCCAGTCACCACCTACGGAGAAAATATCGGTGTACTCGCCGTAACCAGAGTTTATAGCACCTTTAACCTTTGGGTGGCTGCCATCATCGCGATTGCCCTGAGCTTGTTTAACCCTCTTCAAGTGGCTATCATGTCAATCCCCACAGCAGTCATGGGTGGAGTAACAATCCTTTTGTTCGGTATGATTGGCGCAGCAGGTTTGAGAACCCTGATCGAAGCAAAAGTCGACTTCTCTGAAACAAGAAATCTGATTATCGCTTCAGTAATCTTCGCAATCGGAATCGGAGTTTCGAACCACGGAGTAGCTTGGGCAACTGCAGTAGGCATCTTGTTGAACCTTATCTTAAGAGATAGTAAAAATGCTGATTCAAAAACTGAGCAAAAAGCAGCATAGATTGTTTTATTTAACTAAAACAGTTTAATATCAAGGCCGAGAAATTCATTAACTCGGTCAGAAAATACACAATGACCCGTTATCCGGCAGTTTCCACAGGCAATACATCCGGATAACGGTTTATTTCCGATTTGGAGATTTCAGTTTGAATTCCTTCCGCATTCAGCGTATTCGCCACTTCCAGCAATGCCGTATAGGTACACCCTTTTTCATGGGGACTTCCATTCACTAATATGACTTTCATCTCTTGCCTCCTGAGTGTTTTTGACCTTTTAAAATGTTATCAATCTGGAGGCAGCAAACTCCTTTTATCTTTTAAGATCTTTTTCTATTATTGCCACCGAATTTTCATAGCTTTCAATTTTATAATTAAGGAGTTCTAGTGTTTTCTTGATATCTTCCATTCTTGCGATCAATTGCTGACGCTGCTCGATTAACAGTTCTTTTCTAGCTTGAGTAGTCGCATCACCTTGTTGAAACAGCGTCACATACTCGATCAGTACTTCGATGGGAAGACCCGCACCACGCATACATTTAATAAATTCGATCCACTTCAAATCTTCATCCGTATAATCCCTGATTCCACCTTTATTGCGGTTTACACTTGGAATCAATCCGATGCGTTCATAATAGCGAAGTGTATCCTGTGAGAGATCAAATTTCTTACTTACTTCTGTAATCGTCATACGATATTACCTCCTTCTGTTTGATACCATAACACTTAGAGTTAACTCCAAGTCAAGAGTTTAAATAGTAGCATGAATCCATGCTACTATTTAAAATATTAGTGTCATTTGAGTATTTCATTCTTTAAAAACTCTTGCTGAGAGATAGAATGATAAGGGCAAACTTACAGTGCTCTTTCCAGAATCGTTTGGCTTATATCCAAGGTAAGATCCTGAGTTTCTGAGAGTGCTGTCATCCCATGAGCCTTCAGCTGTTCCACGACAACCGGTATTTGATCTGCTCCAACCCCATATTGCGACAGACGCGTCTTAACCCCAAGACTTTCAAAGAATTCTCTCGTTTTCTGAATCGCCAGATCGATTTTTTCCTCTTCGCTTCCACTTTCGATGTGCCATACGCGTTCTGCATATTGCAGAAGTTTAGCACGTTTTTGTTCGCGTCTCACCTCGAGCAAGGCGGGCAATACAATCGCTAAAGTCTGCCCATGATCAATACCAAACGCTGCGGTCAGTTCATGTCCGATCATATGAACCGCCCAATCCTGAGGAACCCCCGCACCGACTATCCCATTCAAGGCAAGGGTAGCACACCAAACATGATTGGCACGTGCATCATAATTTTCAGGTTCGTTAACTGTAGTTTCACCAATTTCAATTAAGGTTTGTAAAATACCCTCAGCTATACGATCCTGTACCTTGGCATCCACAGGATAGGTGATATATTGCTCCGTAGTATGCACAAATGCGTCAATCACACCATTGGCAACCTGAATCTTGGGAAGGGTAAAAGTAAGGGTCGGATCTAAGATTGAAAACTTAGGAAAAGTTAACGGACTCATCACGGCATATTTCCCGTGCTCATAACTGATTACCGCTCCACTATTCGCTTCAGAACCCGTAGCGGGTAAAGTAAGCACCGTACCAATTGGAACGACTTTACCGACTATCTCAGAAGTAATAGGGGTAAAGCCGTACTTCAACAGATCACGCGAATCACCATTGTAAGAAGAAGCAAGGGTGATGAATTTCGTTCCGTCAATAACAGAACCTCCGCCAACAGCAAGCAAGAAATCAATCTTCTCATTCCGTACAATTTCGACGGCTTTGACCAAGGTTTCGTAACGAGGATTGGGCTCGATCCCGCCGAATTCATAAACCTTCCTGTTCCCAAGTATGGTTTTGACCTTATCGATCAGACCGCTCCGTTTAGCGCTTCCACCTCCATAGGTGATTAAGACCGTGGCATCGGCTGGAACATACTGATCAATGGCCTCTAGTCTGTCCTTACCAAAAATAATGTGTGTTGGATTGTAAAAATCAAAGTTGAACATTAAAGAACCTCCTCGTAAAATTTATGCATTGATAGTATAAGTTCTGGAGTTAACTCCAAGTCAAGTGTTTTTATAACCTTTTAATCTAAAACCCGTTAAATTGTTTAATGTCCGAAGAGTTTAACAGCCTGTTTCATTTTATCGATTATATCTACCCCAAAGGGACAGTTTTTTATACATAACCTACATTCTATACAATCACTTGCATGATGCTCTAATAGGTCATAATGATTTTTTAATGTTTCAGGAAAATCTTCTTGAATTAATGCTAAATCTAAATATTTATTTACTGATGCAATATCTATGTTTTTCGAACATGGGGCGCAATGTCCACAATACATACAATGTCCGCTAAATGAACTTCTTGGAGCATTTGCCAGAACTTCACTGTAATCTTTTTCTTTCTGACTTGCAGTGACATAGGCGGTGGCTGCAAGAATTTGATCCGTATTGGATACCCCAACCATTACGGAAGCAACGGCCGGTCTGGTTAAACAGTAATGTAAACATTGAACCGCGGTCAGGGCTTTTTCAAAGGGCGATTCTTTTTCACTGAGTAAAACTCCGGCAGCATAGCCTTTCATAACGGTTAACGCAACACCCGCATTTTGACACGTTCGGTATAGCTTATCCCGTTTGGAATCAATTCCTTCATAGGTCCTGTTTTTAAACGTACTTTCCTCAAAGAGTCGGTCTACATCCTCAATAGCTG